>NZ_JAOCFV010000019.1:0-78498 GCF_029842145.1 Stenotrophomonas sp. GD03794 | reverse complement strand
TCGGCATTTCCCAGCGGTAGTGGATCGCCAGCAGGCGCAGCGCGAAGCCGCCGCCGAGGCAGCACAGGATCGCGGTGGCGTCGGCCACGCCCCAGTGCAGCAGCAACAGGTAGGCCGCGCCGGTCAGCAGCGCGATGATCGCGTACAGCTCCTTCTGGAAGATCAGCGGCACCTCGTTGCAGAGAATGTCGCGCAGCACGCCGCCGAAGGCGCCGGTCAGCATGCCGGCGATCAGCACGATCGGCATGGCATGGCCGGCCTCGCGCGCGATCGAGCAGCCGATCAGGGTGAAGGCGATCAGGCCCAGGCCATCGAGCACCAGGAAGGTGCGGCGGAAGTGGTGCATCCAGCGCGCCACCCAGGTGGCGATCAGCGCCGCGCACACGGTGAAGCCCAGGTACTCGGGATGCTTCACCCAGCCCAGCGGGTAGTGGCCGAGCAGGATGTCGCGCAGCGAACCGCCCCCGAGGGCGGTGACGCAGGCGATCATGACCACCCCGAACAGGTCCATGCGGCGACGGCCGGCGGACAGCGCGCCGGTCATGGCTTCGGCGGAAATGGCGATCAGGTAGATGATGGACAGCAGCATGGGACAGGCTCCGGGCGCGGTGGGGCCGGCCATGCGCGACTACCGCCACTGCCTGCGCAATGACGGGATGACGATGACCGGTGCCGCTCCCGCTGTCCTTTTGCCTGAGAGTTCAGCGGCGTTGGCCGCGTGCCCCTTCGGCGGATCGTCCCGGGCGTGCCCGGTGACCTCTCTCCAGCTCGGCGAGTCGAATGCATGGTTGGTGGGATTCCAGCCCACCGGCCTGAGCGATCATGGGAGCCTGCGCCTTCGGCGGGCGCCAGCGCGGCGCCTCTCTCCTGCATTCGGGCGCCAGTATATCCGCTGCAGTGCAGCACGGCATAATCCGGGCATGGCCCCGTCCCTCCGCCCGTGGTTCCTGTACCTGCTCGAATGCCGCGATGGCAGCTACTACGCCGGCATCAGCACCGATGTGGAGGCGCGTTTCGCCGCCCACCAGGCCGGCAAGGGCGCGCGCTACACCCGGGCACGGCCGCCACTGCGCGTGCTGGCCGTGCGCGAGTACCCGGACCGGGCCGCCGCCTCGCGGGCCGAGTGGCAGCTCAAGCAGCAGCCGCGCGAACGCAAGCTGGCCTGGTTGCAGGCGCCGGTCCTGTAGATCCACGCCATGCGTGGATGGGCCACTTGGCCCATGCCATGATCGCCCCGCGCCCAGAGCTGGAGACCCGGATGTCCACGATTGCCCTGCTGTTCGCTCTCTCCGCAGCAACGAGCCCCGCTGCCGACCCGGCCACGATCGCGGCCATCGAAGCCACCTGCCACGATTACGTCGACGGCCAGCTGGCGGCCGACCCGCAGCGCGTCGCCCGCTCCCTGCACCCGGACCTGGCCAAGCGCGCGGTCCTCGGCGATACACCCGACGAACGCTTGGGCCTGCGACGTATGTCGAAGGAAGAGCTGGTCTCGTTGACGAAGCAGGGCGCGCTGAAGACCCCGAAGGATCAATGGGACCGCCGCTGCACGGTGCTGGACGTGACCGGCAACGCGGCCTCGGTACGGCTGGAAACGCCGTGGTTCGTCGACTACTTCCACATGGGGCGCTTCGACCAGCGCTGGGTCATCGTCAACGCGCTGTGGTACCCGAAACCAAAGGCGCAGTGAGCGATGGGCGCCGCAGGTAGAGCTTGGCTTTCAATTGCCGGTACTGCGAGAAAGGAAGACCTCTGCCGGGTTTGGTCGAAACGGCGAGTGCCCGGCGGCCTGATGAGGCAGTAGAGCCACGCCATGCGTGGCTGAGCTCCATGCGGCCTGCACAGACATTCATCCACGCATGGCGTGGATCTACTCCCAGGCAGAGAACCCGTGTCCGTCTTCGGCCCTAGCGCCTCGGTCGCCGGTCTTCCTGGTCATCACCGAAGATGATGCGCGCGCTGCGCTGATAGCTCCAGTACGCCACCGCCCAGTTCAGCAGCACCACGACGCGGTTGCGGAAACCGATCAGGAAGAACACGTGTGCGGCCAGCCAGAACCACCAGGCGAGGACGCCCGAGAGTTGCAGCCTGCCCAGGTGCACGATCGCGGCCATGCGGCCGATGGTGGCCAGGTTGCCGAAGTCGGCGTACTTGAAGGGACCTGGTGCCGGCTTGTCGTCCAGGCGCGCGCGGATCACCTCGGCCACGTACTTGCCCATCTGCTTGGCGGCGGGTGCGACGCCGGGTACCGGCTTGCCGTTGGCTTGATTCAGTGCGGCCAGGTCACCGGCCACGAACAGCTCGGGGTGCCCAGGCAGGGTGAGGTCCGGCTGCACCTGCACGCGGCCGGCGCGGTCCAGCGGCACATCCAGGGTGCGCGCCAGCGGTGAAGCGGCCACACCGGCGGCCCAGACCACGGTGCGGGCCGGCACGAACTGATCGCCGAGCTTGAAGCCCTGGCTGTCGATGTCGCTCACCGGGGTACCGGTCAATACTTCCACGCCCAGTTTTTCCAGTTGCCGCCGTGCCTTCAGCGAAAGCACTTCCGGGAACGAAGACAACACGCGCGGGCCGGCTTCGACCAGCCGCACCTTGGCGCTGGCCGGATCGATATGGCGGAACTCGTTGCGCAGCGTATGCCGCGCGATTTCGGCCAAGGTACCGGCCAGTTCAACACCGGTGGGGCCGCCGCCGACCACGGCAAAGCTCAACCACGCCGCTTTCTTCGCCGGGTCCGGCTCGGCCTCGGCGCGTTCGAACGCCAGCAGCAGCTTGCGGCGCAGTGCGATGGCATCGTCCAGCGTCTTCAGCCCGGGCGCATCATCGGCCCATTGGTCGTTGCCGAAGTAGGCGTGGGTGGCGCCGGTAGCCAGCAGCAGGCTGTCGTAGTCCAGCGTGCTGCCATCGGCCATGCGGATCTGCCGGGCCTGCTTGTCGATGGTCACCACTTCGCCGAGGCGGACTTCCACATTGCGCTGGTGGCCGAGGATGTGGCGCAGCGGCGCGGCGATGTCCGGCGCGGACAGGCCGGCGGTGGCCACCTGGTACAGCAGTGGCTGGAACAGATGGTGGTTGCGGCGGTCGACCAGGGTGATGCGTATGCGCTCGCGGGCCAGGGCACGGGTGGCCCAGAGACCGGCAAAACCGCCGCCGACAACAACCAGGTGGGGAACGCGCTCGCGACTCATCGACTCACTCCAGTGGGGGCATTGGGGGAAGCGCCTGGCATCTTCGCACGATGGCGACCTGTCACGTCAGCGCCCGCATGGATCGGCGATACTCGGGTTCAGGCAACCGCCCGTGAGGAGCCCATGAGCGAACCGGAAAAGCGCATCGCCCTGTTGATCGACGCCGACAACGCGCCGGCCTCGAAGATCGACGAGGTCCTGGCCGAAGTCGCCCGCTACGGTGTGGCCAACGTGCGCCGCGCCTATGGCAACTGGAAGAGCCCGCGGTTGAAGGGTTGGGAGGCCGTGCTGCACGAATATGCGATCCGCCCGATCCAGCAGTTCGCCTACAGCAAGGGCAAGAATGCCTCGGACATGGCGATGGTGATCGATGCCATGGACCTGCTGTACGCGCGCAATCTCGATGGCTTCGCCATCGTGTCCAGCGATGCCGATTTCACCCCGATGGTGATGCGCCTGCTGACCGACGGTGTGAAGGTCTATGGCTTCGGCGAGAAGAAAACCCCGGAGCCGTTCGTCAACGCGTGCTCGAAGTTCACCTATCTGGAAGCGCTGGGCCAGACCCATGCCAGCGTGCCGGATACCGAACAGGCGTCCAGCGAACAGGCATCGAACGAGCCTGTTGCCAACGACGATGCCCGGCCACGCAAGAGCGGTGCGGAAATGCGCAGCGATACGCGGCTGGTGAAGATGCTGCGCCGTGCGGTGTCCTCGGCCGAGGGCGAGGATGGCTGGTCGCACCTTGGCCCGGTCGGCAGCCAGATCGGCAACCAGGCCTCGTTCGATCCGCGCAACTACGGTTACGGCAAGCTCAGTGACCTGCTGGCGGCGATCGGGCTGTTCGAGCTGAAGAAGGACGGCAAGTCCTCCTACGTGCGCGCGCTGCCGAAGAAAAACCGGTAGTGCCGGCCGCTGGCCGGCAGCGCGCAGATGCCCGATTCCACATCCGCCACCCACACACCCACTCCGATCAGGCGTATCGTTGCCGCTCGCATTGCCAGCAAGGAAAAACCCGCATGTTGAAGATCTGGGGCCGCCGCAATTCCAGCAACGTCCGCAAGGTGCTGTGGTGCGCCGAGGAAATCGGCCTGCCGTACGAATCCATCGAGGTTGGTGGCAGCCATGGCGGCACGCAGACGCCGGAGTACCTGGCGATGAATCCCAACAGCCTGGTGCCGGTGATCGAAGACCATGGCCTGCCGCTGTGGGAATCGAATGCCATCGTGCGCTATCTGAGTGCGCGCTACGCGCTGGGCACGCTGTACGCCGAAGACCCGATGGAACGCGCCCAGGCCGAGAAGTGGATGGACTGGAGCACCTCGCGCATGGCGCCGCTGTACACCGACCTGATCTGGGGCATCATGCGCACCGCCCCGGCCGACCGCGACGAAGCGCGCATCAATGCCGCCATCGTGCGTGCCGGTGACTACTTGGCGATGGCCGATGCCACGTTGGCCAGACAGCCGTGGCTGTCGGGCGAGACGTTCGCGATGGGTGACATTCCGCTGGGCTCGCTGATCTACGCCTGGTTCGAACTGCCGATCCAGCGCCCGGAACTGCCGCACCTGGCCGATTGGTATGCGCGCCTGCGCGAGCGGCCGGCCTACCAGCGCGGCGTGATGTCGCCGCTGACGTAAGCGGTGGCGGTCGGGGTCAGAGCCCTTTTCTGCGAAAAGGGATCCGACCCCTCAGTACAGATCCGTCGGATCCACATCCAGCGACCAGCGCACCTTGCGGGCTTCCGGCAGCGCGTACAGCTGCGGCACCAATTGCGAAAGCACCCCATGCAACGGCGGCCGCTGCAGGGCAGACAGCAGCAGCTGCGTGCGCTGGTAGCCGGCACGCCGAGGCATCGGCGCCGGCATCGGCCCGTAGGCCTCGACCACATTCTGTTCCCCCAGCAGTTGCCGCGCGGCCAGCAGGAATGCATTGGCATGCTCCACCTGCTGCGCTTCGGCACGCATCAGCGCCAGATGCGCGAACGGCGGGAATCCGGCGGCCTGGCGCTGGTTCAATTCGGCCTGGGCGAATGGGTGGTAGCCACCGCTTACCAGGGTTTCCAGCAGCGGGTGCCCGGGGTGATGGGTCTGCAGCCAGACCTCGCCAGGATCACGCGCACGTCCCGCGCGTCCTGCGACCTGGATCAGCTGCTGCGCCAGTTTCTCGCTGGCGCGGAAGTCGGCGGAGAACAGACCTTCGTCGATGCCCACCACCACCACCAGGGTCAGCTTGGGCAGGTCGTGGCCCTTGGCCAGGATCTGTGTGCCCACCAGGATGCCGGGCTGGTCACCCAGCTTGGCGAGCTGTTGTTCCAGTGCATCGCGGCGCGAGGTGGTGCCGCGATCGATGCGCACCACCGGAAAGTCGGCGAAGGCGGCGGTGAGGTGCTCTTCCAGGCGTTCGGTGCCGATGCCCTGCGGTTGCAGCGCCAGGCTCCCGCACGCGGGGCACGCCAGCGGCGCCGGTTGCCGCGCGCCGCAGTGATGGCACTGCAGGCGACGGCCGCCGCCATGCACGGTCATCGGCGCATCGCAGCGCTGGCACGGCGCGGTCCAGCCGCAGTCGTGGCACAGCAGCACTGGTGCGTAGCCACGGCGGTTCTTGAACACCAGCACCTGCTGGCCCCGCTGCAGGTGCTCGCCGATGCCGGCCAGCACATCGGCCGAGAGGCCATCGTGCAATGGCCGCTTGCGCACATCGAGGATGCGCACGCGCGGTGGCCGTGCATCGCCGGCACGCTGCTTCAGGCGCAGGTGGGTGTAGCGCCCGGCGTAGGCGTTGTGCAGGGTTTCCAGCGAGGGCGTGGCACTGCCGAGCAGCACCGGAATGCCGAGCGCCTTGGCCCGGACCAGGGCGAAATCGCGCGCGTGGTAACGGATGCCGTCCTGCTGCTTGTAGCTGCCATCGTGTTCCTCGTCGACGATCAGCAGGCCGGCCTGGGGAAGGGGCGTGAACACCGCCGAGCGGGTGCCGACGATGACCCGTGCCTCGCCACGCGAAGCCGCCGCCCAGACGCGCGCGCGCTCGTTGTCGTTCAACCCGGAGTGCAGCGCGTGCACGGCGATGCCGAGGCGGCCGCGGAAGCGTGCCAGGGTCTGCGGGGTCAGGCCGATTTCCGGCACCAGCACCAACGCCTGCCTGCCCTGCGCCAGGCAATGGATGATCGCCTGCAGGTAGACCTCGGTCTTGCCGCTGCCGGTCACGCCATCCAGCAGGAAGGGCTGGAAGCCGTCGGCGGCGTTGATCGCGGCCACCGCCTCGGCCTGGTCCGGGTTGAGCGCGGGGCCGGGCAGCGGCTGCGCATGCTGCGGTGCCACCGTCATCGCCACGCGCTCGGCCAGCGCGCGCTTGGCCAGGCTGCGCGCGGCGGTGCGCCAGTCCTCCATGCGTTCGCCCAGTACATCCTCATCCACCACGGCGTCGGCCAGCAGTTCGGCCAACTGCCGCGGGCGGCTGCCGGCGCGCAGCGTCCCGCGCTGGGCATGGCCCTCCGCAGTCAGCTGCCAGCCCCAGTGATGGGTGTCGGGCAGGGCGTCGCCATGGCGCAGTGGACCGGGCAGGGCGGTACTCAGTACTTCGCCCAGGGGCGCGTGGGTATAGCGCGCCAGCCACTGCAGGCTCTGCCACAGTTCACCCTGCAGCAGCGGTTGCGGGTCGCACCAGGCCAGGGCCTGGCGCAGTCCCTGGCCGTCGTCGGTCTGGCCGAGGCCGACCACCACGCCGACCAGCTCGCGGTTGCCGAACGGCACCTTCACACGGCAGCCGACCGCAACCGTGGGGGCCTCGCCCTCCGGCGACAGGTAGTCGAACAGGCGGGGCAGGGGGACGGGCAGGGCGACCTGCAGGGTCGGAATCGGTGAAAGCATCGGGCCAGTGTAACGGCCCATGCGGGCGCGAATGGCGGGCGCGGGCATAGCCGGGCGACGCCCGTTGAATCATAAATGTCACCTAAATATCGGTGTCCATTGGAGATTCAGTCTTATCCACATGTTCTGTGGATAACGTTGTGCGTTAACCGCCAGCGGAAACGCAGAAGGCCGATGGCGACGGCCTCACACTCGGGTTGGTCAAAAAATCGCCACATAGTAAAAACATTCAAAATCAACAACTTAAGTGTGAAACAATGCTGAAACAGAGTGAATTCAGCTGGATGCCCCAGTTTTCCGCAGCGGGGCCTTGGTGCTGTGCACAACCTGCAGCACGAAGTGCCTGCGGGCGCAAGTCCTACGGGCGCCGATGGCCTGCCGCTATCATGCCGGCAGACCTTTGGAGTGACCGATGACGGCTGTGCCCGCCCCTGTTTCCTCGACCGCGGCCGGCGCGCTGTCGGCGTTCCTGCGTGGCGTCGAGCGCCGTGCCCTGGTGGTGGCTGAACTGCAGTGCGGTGATGCCGCCCGTGCCGAACAGACCCTGGTGGCGGTGATGCGCGCGTTTGCGGCGGTCGCCAGCGACCTGCCGATGGCGCAGTGGCCGACCCGCTTCTGGACCCTGCTGGGCCAGCGCCAGGTACTGCGCGAACCGGTGGGCGGCCAATGGGCGCCGCCGTTGGCTGCGCTGGGCGAGATGGGATCGATGCCGCGCCTGGCGCTGTTGCTGCGGGTGGGCGGCAGCCTGGACGAAGGCATCGCCATGCGCGTGCTCGACCAGGACGAGGCCAGCTACCAGCGCTTGTTGGCCGATGCCTGCCCGCGCGATGCGCACGGCCAGCCCGATGCATCGGCCTGGCGCCAGCTTGCCGAGCAGGTGCAGCTGCGCATCCGCGATCTGCCGGCCAAGCGCCTGCAGCAGCTGCAGCAACCGGCTGCCCCGGCTGCCAACAATGAACCCCCGACCTCCAGCTGGCGTGCACCGCAGCGGGACGAGCGTGCGGCTGCCAGCGGCAAGCGCCGCCGTACGAATGCCAAGCCACGCTGGCGCGGTCCGCTGATCCTGCTGGTGACGGTGGCGGTGCTGTTGGCCGCGGCGCTGGGCTGGCGCTATTGGCAGGGGCATTCGTTCGGCAGCGACGCTCCGCTGCCGGAAGGCGTGGTCGGTGAAGCGGGTCCGGTCACGGTGGAAGCACTGCCGCCGAGCACGGTCAGCGCTACGCCGGATGCGGCCCCGGCCCAGGCCACGGACGACGCTGTGATGCTGGCCGACCGCGACTACCCGCTGGTGGCCGATGCCGATCTGTATGCGTGGACCGCCGCGGGCGGCCCGCTGCCGGTGGACGAGTCGCAATCCAAGCCGAGCCGGCCGGAGCCGGCCAGCGCCACGCTGGAGACCGCTGCTGCCGATGAATAAGACCGTATTCGCCAGCCTGCTGCTGGCCTTGCCGTTGTCGCTGTCCGCCGCGCCGCAGACCTTGAACGTGCCGCTGCCGCCGCCAGTGCCGGGCAGTTCATCGGCGGCCCCGGCCCCGGCCATCACAAGTACGACGCCCGCTGCGTTTACCCAGCTCGATGCCCAGCAGCAGCGACAGCGCCGCGCCGACTACGCCGCATGGCGGGCATTGCCGGAGGGCGAGCGTGAGCGCATCCGTCAGGCCGCGGCGCGCTTCAATGCGCTGCCGGCTGATCAACAGCAACGCATGCGCCAGCAGTTCGAGGCGCAGGACCAGGCGTTCCGCGAAGGCTGGCGGCTGGGCCCGCAGCTGGGCCTGGAATTCCCCAAGCTGCACGGCCTGTTCGGGTTCGTGCCGCCGGAACAGCGCGAGGCCGCGCTGGCCGTGCTGCGCCAGCTCAGCCCGGCGCAGCTGGCCCAGCTCACCCTGGTCGCGCAGCGCACCCCGCCGCAGGAGCGCGACAAAGTACGCGGCGCATTCCTCGCGGTGCCACCCGCCGAGCGCGACACCTGGCTCAAGCGCCAGGCGGGTCAGTAAACAAAGGGGACGGAGGGGATTAAGTCGTACTCGGCACAGTCGGGCTTGAAACGACTTAATCCCCTCCGTCCCCTTTTTCTGTTCGTAACGTGATCGCAACGCGTGATGCCGGGGCCTGCTGAAACCCAGCATTCACGCCATGTCATGGGAATGCGCACGCCGCACGCGTAAGATGGCGGCCCGCAACCCGGTGCCTGTGCCCTTCGCGCGCAACCGTAGTTCGCGTCAAGCACCTTATGTCTACTGCAACCTCCACGCCGCGCTTCAGCAAGGAAGTCGGCGCTACCGGTCTGCTCGCCCTGCCGCTTGTGCTCGGGCATGTGTCCACCGGTCTGATCTCCTTCGTCGACAACGTGATTGCCGGCCACCACGCCACGGCGACCCTGGCCGCGGTGACCATCGGCACCGCCCTGCTGTGGCTGCCGATGCTGATCCCGATCGGCACCCTGATCTCGCTCACCGCCTCGGTGTCGCAGCTGCATGGCGCCGGCCGCGAGCGCGAGATCGGTCCGCTGTTCCGCCAGGCACTGTGGCTGGCGCTGGGCCTGGGCCTGATCATGTTCACCTTCCTCACCGTGGTGCCGCCGCTGCTGCCGGCCTTCGGCATCGCGCCGGACATCGTGCCGGGGGCCACCGCATTCCTGCACGCGGTGCGCTGGGGCGGCCCGGCGCTGACCCTGTATTTCTGCATGCGCTATCTCAGCGAGGGCATGCACTGGACGCTGCCGACCATGCTGCTCGGCTTCGGCGGCCTGCTGGTGCTGGCACCGATGGGCTATGTGCTGGCCAACGGCAAGCTCGGCTTCCCGGAAATGGGCGCCGAAGGCCTGGGCATCGCTTCGGCGGTGATGATGTGGCTGCAGGCGATCGCGTTCGCCACCTACCTGTGGTTCACCAAGCGCTTCGCCCACCTGCAGCTGTTTTCGCACTTCGAAGGACCGCGCTGGAAGGCGATCTGGGACCTGCTGCGCACCGGCCTGCCGATCGGCATCACCGTGCTGATGGAAGGCGGCCTGTTCATCGTCACCGCGCTGCTGATCGGCCGCCTCGGTGCCAATGAAGCGGCCGCGCACCAGATCGCGATCAACGTCGCCCAGCTGTGCTTCATGATCCCGATGGGCGTGGCCGAGGCCACCACCGTGCGCGTCGGCCATGCGGTCGGCCGTGGCGATGGCTTCGGCGTACGGCGTGCGGCCTGGGCCGGCTACGCGATCATCATGGGTACGCAGACGCTGTCGGCAGCAGTGCTGCTGTTCGGCCACGATGCCATCGTCGGCGTCTACACCAACGACCTGGCGGTGGCCGGCCTGGCCTCGACCCTGCTGCTGTACGCGGCCACCTTCCAGTTCCCGGATGGCATCCAGGTACTGTCGGCCGGCGCGCTGCGCGGCCTGAAGGACACCCGCGTGCCGATGTTCATCGCCATGTTCGCGTACTGGGGCCTGGGCATGCCGCTCGGCGCCGGGCTCGGCCTGGGGTTGGGCATGGGGCCGCAGGGCATGTGGATCGGCCTGATCGTCGGCCTGACCGCCGCCGCCATCCTGATGGGCTGGCGCCTGCGCCGCAGCAGCCTGCGCATCGGCCAGTCCGCGCTGTCCTGACCTCCCGCCCGCCACGATGATCCGTGGCGGGCGATCCCCTGACTTGTGTCCGATGCCGCATCACGCGGCACCGGCTATGCTGGCACCACGGCAAGAAGCCATCCGGAGCGTTCCATGAATCAACCCGTGCCCCCGCTGCCCCCGGCGCGTCGCAACCCCGTCGCCAGTTTCTTCATCGGGCTGTGGGACGTCATGAACTTCACCCGCCGGTTGATCCTCAACCTGGTGTTCTTCGGCCTGCTGTTCCTGCTGCTGGTGATGTTCGTCATCGCCGCCGGCATGGGCGCCGGTGCCAGCAAGTCGCTGCAGGACCGCACCACCCTGGTGATCGCGCCGGAGGGCCGCCTGGTCGAGCAGTTCAGCGCCGATCCGGTCAGCCGCGCGCTGGCCAAGGCGGTGGGCGACAACGGCGCCGAGGAGATCCAGCTGCGCGACCTGCTGCGGGTGATCGAGTCGGCCAAGGAAGACAAGAAGATCGAGCGCGTGGTGCTGGAGCTGGACAAGCTGCAGCCGTCGGGCTTCGCTTCGCTGCGTGAAGTGGCCACCGCGCTGCAGGACCTGCGTGCCTCCGGCAAGCAGCTGGTGGCCTACAGCGAGAGCATGGGCCAGTCGCAGTACCTGCTGGCCGCACAGGCCGACGAGGTCTACCTGGACCCGATGGGGTCGGTGGTGCTCGAGGGCCTGGGCCGCTACCGCCAGTACTTCCGCACCGGCCTGCAGGACAAGCTGGGCGTGGACGTGCACCTGTTCAAGGTGGGCGAGTACAAGTCCGCGGCCGAGCCGTACGTGCTCGACGCCGCCTCGCCGGCCTCCAAGGAAGCCGACCTGTTCTGGATGAACGACGTGTGGCAGCGCTACCTGGCGGACATCGCCAAGGCGCGTCGCCTGGACCCGGCACAGCTGGCCGCCGGCATCGACACGCTGCCGGAAGGCATTGCCGCCGCCGGTGGCGACCTGGCCAAGTTCGCGCTGCAGCAGAAGCTGGTGACCGCGCTGAAGACCCGCGAGGAATTCGAGGATCTGATGATCGAGCGCGGCGTGGCCGACGACGATGCCGACGGTGGTTTCCGCAACGTCGACTTCGGCACCTACCTGGGCCAGCTCGATGCGCGCCGCAACCCGGTGGACTCGCGTCCGCAGGTGGCCGTGGTGGTGGCGGAAGGCGAGATCAGCGGCGGCGACCTGCCGGCCGGCCGCATCGGTGGCGAGTCGACCTCGGCACTGCTGCGTGCCGCGCGTGACGACGAGAACGTGAAGGCGGTGGTGCTGCGCGTGGATTCGCCGGGTGGTGAAGTGTTCGCCTCCGAGCAGATCCGCCGCGAAGTGGTGGCCCTGCAGGCCGCCGGCAAGCCGGTGGTGGTGTCGATGGGCGATCTGGCCGCTTCCGGTGGCTACTGGATCAGCATGAACGCCGATCGCATCTACGCCGATCCGTCGACCATCACCGGTTCGATCGGCATCTTCGGCATGGTCCCGAACTTCAGCCGCGCGCTGGACAAGATCGGTGTGCATACCGACGGTGTCGGTACCACCCGCTTCGCCGGTGCCTTCGATGTCACCCGCCCGATGGATCCGGCCGTGGGCCAGGTCATCCAGTCGGTGATCAACAAGGGTTACGCCGACTTCACCGGTCGCGTCGCCGACGCCCGCAAGAAGCCGGTCGAGGCGGTGGACGAGGTGGCCCGCGGCCGCGTGTGGAGCGGTGCACAGGCCAAGGAACGCGGCCTGGTCGACGCCTTCGGTGGCCTGAAGGATGCCGTGGCCGATGCCGCCAGCCGCGCCAAGCTGGGCAAGGCTGATGCCTACCGCGTGCGTTACATCGAGAAGGCGGCAACGCCGTTCGCGCAGTTCGTCAGCGGTTTCGCCGGCAGCCGTGCAGGTGCCTGGATGCTGTCCGACTCGGGCATGGCGCGGATGGTGCTGGCGCGCACGATGCCGGAAGTGGATACGCAGCTGCGCTTTGTCGAGAACGCGGCCCGCGAGAAGGGCAACGGCACGCCGGTGAAGGCGCTGGCGTACTGCTTCTGCGGGTTCTGATCGGCAACGGTGACGAATGAAAACGCCCGGCCCTGGCCGGGCGTTTTCGTTGGTGGGGTCGGATCCCTCTGCCCCGCAAAGGGCTCTGACCCCACAGGTCACTGCGTTGCGTCGGCCTCTGCCTTGCGCTCACGCGCGGCAGCATCGTCCACGGTTTTCTGCACGTCCTTGGCGCGGTCCAGCGGCTCATGCATCGCGCGCGCCATCGCCTGTGGTGCTGGTGGCTTCTCCGGGTTCGGTGTCGGCGGCCGCTGGCAGGCCGCCAGCAGCACGCTGGCCAGCAGGGGCATGGACAGGATCAGGATGCGCATGGCGGCTCTCCGCAGTGGACGTGCCGGCAGTGTCGCATCCCCGGCAGGGTGTGGCCGTGAGCGCGTATCCTTGCGGCATCGAAATGCAGTGGGCACCGCCCCGGAGGACACATGACCCAGCAACGGTGGCGCCTGGACGGCCAGACGGCCCTGATCACCGGCGCCAGCGCCGGCATCGGCCTGGCCATCGCGCATGAACTGGCGGGGCTCGGCGCCGACCTGATGATCGTCGGCCGCGATATCGACATGCTGGAAACTGCGCGCGACGAACTGCTGGACGTGTATCCGCAGCATCAGGTGCACGCGCTGGCCGCCGATGTCTCCGACGACGAAGACCGCCGGCAGATCCTGGACTGGGTGGAAGACCACAGCGATGGCCTGCACATCCTGGTCAACAACGCGGGTGGCAATGTCACCAAGGCGGCGACGGAATACTCCGAGGATGAATGGCGCAGGATCTTCGAGACCAACCTGTTCTCGGCCTTCGAGCTGTCGCGCTACGCGCATCCGCTGCTGGCCCGGCACGCCTCGTCGTCGATCGTCAATGTCGGCAGCGTGTCGGGGTTGACCCATGTGCGCAGCGGCGTGGTCTACGGCATGACCAAGGCCGCGATGCACCAGATGACCCGCAACCTGGCCGTCGAGTGGGCCGAGGATGGCATCCGGGTCAACGCGGTGGCGCCCTGGTACATCCGGACGCGGCGCACGTCCGGTCCGCTGTCGGACCCGGATTACTACGAGGAAGTGATCAACCGCACGCCGATGCGCCGCATCGGCGAGCCGGAGGAAGTGGCCGCAGCCGTGGGCTTCCTGTGCCTGCCGGCGGCCGGCTATGTGACCGGTGAGTGCATCGCGGTGGATGGTGGTTTCCTGCGCTACGGGTTCTGATCTTTCAGCAGGTAGTGCCGGCCGCTGGCCGGCAACTGCACTCATCTGAAGATCCTGTGGTTGCCGGCCAGCGGCCGGCACTACCGGGTGGCCGTCACCCTGGCACCGGGCAGTTGCTGGCCTCCAGCACGCCCTGCAGCCGCTCGCGTTCACTGCGTGCGGCATCGCGGTTCTCCGGGGCGGCGAAGCGCTCACGGCCGCGTGCATCGCGGAAGCGCTGCTGCCAGCTGCCGCAGCGCTGCGTTTCGGGCAGTTCCTCGCAGCGGTCGCGTACCACCTCGCAGCTGGCCGCATTCACCGGCGTGACGCCGCCCAGACCCTGCACCGTCATCAGTTCGCAGCGGCCGGGTGCAGGCTCGTATTCGTGCAGGTAGCCACTGCCCTGGCTGTCGGTGCACTGGAAGATCGGCGGCAGTGGCGGCTTCGGTGGTCCGTCGCCGGCGGCGGCGCGGGCGTCGGCATCGCGCCGCAGCGTCGCGCTGTCGAGGATCTGATTCTCGCCCTCGCGTTCAACCATGCCTGCTTCCATGATCGTGCGCCCTTGGTCCGCGCGCCGTGGCGCCGATGTGGCCGCCGTGCCGGGCGCGGGTTCGGTCACTGCCGGAACCCGAGGGGAAACAGGAGCCGGCGCTGATGAGGGCTCGACCGCGGCAGGTTGCGGACTGGACGGGGCGGGCACGCGCAGCACCTGTTGCTTGCTGCCGGACGGGCACGGCGTGCGCTGCAGGGTAGGGACGTCACTACTGCTGGAGGTACAGCGGTAGATCACACCCTTTTCGGCCAATGCGCTTCCGGGCAACAGCACCAGGAGCAGCCAGATCACTCTGTTCATGCGCACAGCGTACAGCCTGCGACGGAGCGCTGCGCTCAGCGCTCGCAGTCGCGCGACAGGCGTGCGTCGATGCCGCGCTGTTCGTTGCTGATGGCCGTGCGTTCGCTCTGCAGTGCGCTGTTGTAGCGCCGGTCCAGTTCCCAGCGGCGGTCGCGCAGGCGTGCACAGACTTCCTGCGGCGGCAATGCATGGCAGCTGTCGCGGACCAGCACGCTGCCGGCTGGAACCTGCACACCCACGCCCACCGACGGCGGGCGATAGCCCGCACCTTCGCCGATGGGGGTGCCGATCGGCGTGCCGATGGCCGGGCGTGGTCCGGGGTAGGCTGGACCACGATGGCCGTGTGGCAGCCAGACACTGGTCCACAGCGGCACCCAGCGCGGATTGCCTTCGTTGTTGTCGCTGGTATAGCGCCGGCCGTCCTCGCTCACGCATTCGTACATCGGCTGCGGCGGCTGGATGTAGACGTGGCGGACTTCGCGCTCGCGGATGACCGGCGTTTCGCTGGGCGGCGGAGGCGTGGCATCACTGCGCACCACGCGCGGGGCGGGATCGCGCGGGCGCTGCAGGTCGCGTACTTCCTGGTGGCCACTGTTGCACGGCCTGTCCTGCAGGGCGACGGCACCGTTGCTGGCAACGCAGCGGTAGACACGCACGTCCTCGGCCTCGGCGGCGGGTGCCGTCCACGGCAGCAGCAGGCACAGGCTGAGGGTGGCGCGCAGCAGGGTCATGGCGGCAGGGTGCGTGATTGTCCGCAGCAGCGCAATCGCCGGCTCAGGAGCGCAGCACGTTGCCGCTGAGCGCGTCGCGGATCGGGGTGGGCTGGGCCAGGCCGCCGGTCTGTCCATCGAGGATGCCATCGAGCAGGCGCAGCAGGCGCGGATCCAGCTCTTCGCGGCTGCGGGCCGGTGGCTCGCCGGCCAGGTTGGCGCTGGTGGAGACCAGCGGGCCGCCCCAGGCGCGGCAGAGTTCGGCCACCAGCGGGTGCGCGCTGATGCGCACCGCGATACCGCTGTGTTCGCCGGTGACCCAGGGTTGCGCGCGCGGGCCGGCAGGCAGGATCCAGGTGTTGGCACCGGGCCAGCTGGCCAGCACCGCGCGCTGGCGGGCGTCGGGCAGCGCCTGCAGGTGCACCCAGCCTTCCAGCTGCGCCAACTCGGCGGCGACCAGGATCATGCCCTTCTCGATCGGGCGCTGCTTCAGCCGCAGCACCATGTGCACGGCGGCTTCGTGCGAAGGATCGCAGCCCAGACCCCAGACCGCTTCGGTGGGGTAGGCGATCACGCCGCCCGCGCGGAGCGTGGCGACAGCAGAGTCGAGGGTGAGTTCTTTCATGGCGGCGACCGGCCCGGCGTGGGCCTTCATTATCCCCCCGCTGCGTGCAGATGGGGTGGACCCTGGCACCCGGTAGTGCCGGTCGCTGGCCGGCATCTGATGCTTATGGCGGGTGCCGGCCAGCGGCCGGCACTGCCCCCTCATCCACGCATGGCGTGGACCTACTTCTTGGCGGCCTTCTTGACGGCCTTCTTGGCCGGGGCCTTCTTCGCGGCAGCCTTCTTCACCGCCTTCTTCACCGCCTTCTTTGCCGGGGCCTTCTTGGCAGCGGCCTTCTTCGGCGCCGCTTCCTTCTTCACCGCCGCCTTCTTTGCCGGGGCCTTCTTCGCGGCGGCCTTCTTGGCGCCGAAGCCCTTGCGCACCGGCTTGCCGGTTTCTTCCATCAGCTGCTGCACTTCGGCCAGGGTCAGCGATGCCGGCTCGCGATCCTTGGGGATCTTGCCGTTCATCTTGCCGTCGCTGATGTACGGGCCGAAACGGCCGTTCAGCACTTGGATGTCGCTGCCCTCGAACTCCTTGATGATCCGGTTGCGCGCGATCTCTTCCTTCTCTTCGATCAGGAACACGGCGCGTGCCAGGTCGATGGTGTACGGGTCGTCTTCCTTCTTCAGCGAGGCATAGGTGCTGCCACGCTTGGCGAACGGACCGAAGCGGCCGATGCCGACGCTGACCGGTTCGCCCTTGTCCTCACCCAGCGCGCGCGGCATCAGGAACAGTTCCAGCGCGTCTTCCAGCGAGATGGTGTGCATCGATTGGCCGGGGCGCAGCGAGGCGAACTTCGGCTTCTCCTCGGCGTCCTCGGCGGTGCTGCCGATGGCTGCGTAGGGCCCGAAGCGGCCGAGGCGTACGCTGACCGGCTTGCCGGTCTTGGGGTCGGTGCCGAGCTCGCGCGCGCCACTGGCTTCAGCGCGATCAACCGATTCCTTCTTGTCCTCGACCAGTTCCTTGAACGGCTCCCAGAAGCGGGCCATCAGCGGGATCCACTCTTCTTCGCCACGCGAGACGGCGTCGAGCTCGTCTTCGAGTTTGGCGGTGAAGTCGTAGTCCACGTACCGGGTGAAATGGCTGGACAGGAACTTGGACACCGCACGGCCGACGTCGGACGGGCGGAAGCTGCGGCCTTCCATTTCCACGTACTTGCGGAACAGCAGGGTCTGGATGATCGAGGCGTAGGTCGAGGGACGGCCGATGCCGTACTCTTCCAGCGCCTTCACCAGCGCCGCTTCGGTGTAGCGCGGCGGCGGCTGGGTGAAATGCTGTTCGGCCTGGATGCGTTCCAGCGGGATGCGGTCACCGGGCTTCATCGCCGGCAGCTTGCGGCCTTCGTCCTCGTCCTCGGCGCTCTTGCTGTCCTTGCCTTCCTCGTACACGGCCAGGAAGCCGGGCACCACCACGGTGGTGCCGCTGGCGCGGAACACGTGTTCGCTGCCGGCGGACAGATCGACGCTGACGGTGTTGAGGGTGGCCGGAATCATCTGGCAGGCCACTGCACGCTTCCAGATCAGCTCGTACAGGCGGCGCTCGTCGTCGGTGAGGAAGCGTGCCACCTGGGCCGGGGTACGCAGGGCCGAGGTCGGGCGCACCGCTTCGTGCGCTTCCTGGGCGTTCTTCGACTTGGTCTGGTAGGTGTTCGGCTGGTCCGGCAGCGAGGCGATGCCGTAGTCGCGGGCGATCACGTCGCGGATCTCGGCCAGTGCGTCCTGCGACAGGTTCACCGAGTCGGTACGCATGTACGAGATCAGGCCGACGGTGCCCTCGTCGCCGATGGCCACGCCTTCATACAGCTTCTGCGCCACCTGCATGGTCTTGCGGGTGGTGAAGCCGAGCTTGCGCGAGGCTTCCTGCTGCAGGGTGGAGGTGGTGAACGGCGGTGCCGGGCGGCGCTTGCGCTCCTTGCTGGCCACGTCGGTGACATGCAGCGAGCCCTGCGCGGCCTGCTGGATGCGCAGGCGGGCGGCCTCGGCGGTGTCGCCGTCGGTGATGGTGAACTGTTCGAACTTCTGCCCGTCCAGCTTGATCAGCTTGGCGTTGAAGTGCTGCGACGGGTGCGCGCACTCGGCGGCGATCGACCAGTACTCGCGGGCGATGAAGGCTTCGATCTCTTCCTCGCGCTCGACGATCATGCGCAGCGCCGGGCTCTGCACGCGGCCGGCGGACAGGCCGCGCTGGACCTTGCGCCACAGCACCGGCGACAGGTTGAAACCGACCAGGTAGTCCAGCGCGCGGCGCGCCTGCTGGGCGTCGACCAGGTCGCTGGCGATCGCGCGCGGCTGGCTGATGGCTTCCTTGATGGCGCGCGGGGTGATCTCGGTGAACACCACGCGCTGCATCGGCTTGTCCTTGACCAGCCCGCGTTCCTTCAGGATCTCGGCGATGTGCCAGCTGATCGCTTCACCCTCGCGGTCCGGGTCGGTCGCCAGCAGGATGTCGTCGGCGCCCTTGGCGGCCTTGGCGATTGCATCGACGTGCTTCTCGTTCTTGTCGATGACGTCGTAGTGCATGGCGAACCCGTTGTCCGGGTCGACTGCGCCTTCCTTCGGAATCAGGTCACGCACATGCCCATACGAGGCCAGGACCGTGTAGTCCTTGCCGAGGTATTTGTTGATCGTCTTGGCCTTGGCCGGCGATTCGACGATGAGCAGGTGCTTGGGCATGGCAGCAGGGTCTGTGGGGCGAACCGTGGGGAAGGGGCCGCTAGGGTGGAGCAAACGGCCGCATTAGTGAAGCGGCCACGGGCAAATCCATAAACTGAACGCCCGGTAATGTGCCGGGCGTTCAGGTTTCACCTTGTTAGAGGAATCACGCCCGGCCAGCCCCTGTCAAGCAGCCAGTCGTGAGGATGGCCGTTCAGGAGGCCATCTTGGCGATGAAGCCGACCGCGAATACCAGCAGGGCCAGGCCCACCAGCGACAGCAGGCCGGTCAGCACCAGTACCAGCACGGTGACCGTTCCCAGCTCCCGGCGCTGCAGCTGCGGCTGGTCGGTGTAGGCCCAGCGGTCGACCACCAGGGTGTCGCAGATCATGTCGTGCAGGCCCTGCTTGCGCTCGGTGAACGCCGCCATCAGGAAGCCGATGCCGAGGGTGAAGCTGCTCAGCAGCATGGCCCAGTAGCGACCAAATGCGCGGCCCTTGGTCAGGCGTTCGCCATTGCTGCGCACGACCTTGATGCCGACCGCCATCTTGCCCAGCGTGGCGCCACCCTTCGAGGCATGGAACCAGGTGTAGTACGCCATGCCGATGGCGAAGTTGATCAGTGCGCTGGACAGCTGGGCGACCACTTCGATGGCCGATTCGCCGCTGCCCACCGCGCCCATGCTGGCGCCGAGCACCACGCCGAGGATGGCGCCGATGATGCTGCCCGGGATGACCAGCACGAAGTAGTCGATCATGTAGGCCGCTACGCGCTTCCAGAAGCCGGCATAGACCACCTCGCCCCCCATCACCGGCTGGGCATGGCCGCCGCCGCCGAGCGCCGCAGGGGCGCTGTAGGGCGAACTGCTGAGGGCGCCGGTGCCCGGCAGTGGCGCCGTACCGTTGTCGATGGCGGCATAGTCGCCACGCAGGTCGAAGCCGCCGCTGGCGGCGGCCGTGCTGGCGTCAGCCAGTGTCTGCAGTCCGAGTTCGTCGACCACCTGGCGCAGCGCAGCCCACTGCGCCATGCCTTCGCGCCAGACCAGGGTGTCCAGGTTCAGTTGGCCGCGCTGGAAGCGCTGGCGGATCTCCTCGACCGGCAAGGGCCCCTGGCGTTGCTGTCCTTCTGCGTAATACCACTCAGTCATTGCATGTTCCCTGTTGGATCGTCCTTGGAGGTGCCGGTGTGTGCGCGGTTCAGCCGCGGCACGACGGCGGCAGGTACTTGTCGTCGCTTTCGCCGCTGCATTCCCAGCGGCCACTGTCGCGATCGTATTCCAGCCACAGCAGATCGCCATCGAGGCTCTTGCCGGGCAGCGCCAGGGTGGCTTCGATGCCGCAGTGGCCGTTGTTGAAGCGGCCGATGTTCACTGCCGAGAGACCGACCTGGGTGAAGTCGCCAGGGGCCGGGAAGCCGGCGTCGTTGGCACCGGGGCAACGGCCTTCGTCATCGGCGAAATGCTGCACCTGGTCCTTCAACGGCTGCAGCGCGGCCACTGCGCCGGCAACCTTGGCGCGCACGGTGTAGTCCTTGTAGGCGGGCAGGGCGATGGCGGCCAGGATGGCCAGGATTGGTACCAGCACCAGCAGCAGGCCGCCGCCGATGATCGCAGTGAGGGCGCAGCCGGACAGCTTCTTCTTCGGTGGCGGCAACACGCCGGCCGGCGGGGTGGCGGCATACGGCGTGGACGGCGGCAGCACCGGCGGCTGCGGCGGAGGCGGTGCCGCCGGTGCCTGTTCCGGTTCGGGCTCGATGGTCGGTGCGGAAGCGTCGAGTGCCGGCACGATCAGGCCGAGTTCGTCCACCACGGTGCGCAACGGCTGCCATTGCGGCAGGCCGTCGCGCCAGACCAGGGTGTCCAGGGAGATCTGGTTGTTGCGGAACAACTCGACCAACTGTTCCGCCGGCAGCGGACCCTGCTGCCGGTTGCCTTCTGCATGGAACCACTCGCTCACGGGGACGCTCCTGAATGCGCTATGCCCCCAAGTGTACGGTCAGTGCAGGGGTTCTGGCTCGTCCATGAACATCTGCGTCTCCATCCAGGCGTACGCCGCTTCGGAGCCGGGCTGGTTGAACAGCACCATCAGCACGACCCACTTCAGGTCGTCCAGGTCCAGTTCGTCCTGGTCCAGGGCCATGGCCCGGTCCAGCACCAGCTCGCGCTGGTCGGCGTCGAGGATGCCGTGCTGTTCCAGGTACAACAGGAAACCACGGCATTCCACGTCCAGCTTGTCCAGCTCGGGGCCGTGGTAGACGCGCACGGGGCCATCGACCCGCGCCTGGGCCACGCTCGGCCGCTGCGCGGCCAGGGCATCGAGCCAGTCGAACGCCTTGTTGATCTCGGTTGGGCTGAAACCGGCCTGGATCAGGCCGTTCTGAAGCGAATCGCGGTCACGGATCAGGTCCGCATCTTCGCTGAAATAGTGTTCAAACAGGTACAGCAGTACGTCCAGGATGCTCTCTTTCATTGCCCCTCGGCCTGCGTCGCGCGACGCTGTGGAGGTGAAGAAACTAGGGAGTTCGACAGTAGCGGCCGTGTACGCACACCACGATTCCCGCCAGTTCCATGGCCAGCAGCATGGAGGACACCTGGGGCGCCGTCAATCCACAGCGCGTGATCAGTGAATCCATACCGCTTGGGTTGTGGTCCAGGGCCCGCCACAAGCACTGGTAGTCAGGGTCGTCGGCCCAGCGCGCCGGCAGGAGCGCCGGCGGTGCCTGTTCAGTGGGGGTGGCGAGCCGTGATTGCAAGCCCGGCAACTGCTGGCGAAGGGCGGGGGCCAGCAGTTCAAGGACCTCCTCCGGACGCTCGACCAGTGCCGCACCCTCGCGGATCAACCGGTGGCAGCCCGCCGCGCGTGGGTTGAGTACCGAACCGGGCAGGGCGCAGACCTCGCGGCCGGCCTCGGCGGCCAGGCGCGCGGTGATCAATGCGCCGGAGCGCTGGGCGGCCTCGACCACCACCGTCGCCAGCGCCAGCCCGGCCACCAGGCGGTTGCGGGCTGGAAAGTGACCGGGGCGTGCCGGTGTGCCCGGCAGGTACTCGCTGAGCACCGCGCCTTCGGCGGCGATGCGGGCCTGCAGCCGGGCATGGTTGTCCGGATAGGTCCGGTCCGGGCCGGTGCCGATCACCGCCACGGTGCAGCCACCGGCGTCCAGCGTGGCCTGGTGAGCGGCCGCGTCGATGCCTGCCGCCAGTCCGCTGGTCACCGCCAGGCCCGCTTCGACGAAGCAGCCAGCAAACCGGGCGGCCAGCGCGCGTCCGCCTGGCGTCGGCGAGCGGCTGCCGACCAGCGCCACCGAGGGGCGCCAGGCAAGGCTGGGGTCGCCGGCGATGAACAGCGCCAGAGGCGGGTTGGGCACATCCAGCAGGGGGGGAGGGAATCCCGGATCGGTGAAGGCCAACAGGTGGTGGTTGTCGTCTTCCAGCCAGCGCCGTGCGGCTGTCCATGCCCGGATATCGGGGTGTTCCAGCGCGGCGCACTGCTCCGGCGTGCAACCGTGTGCGCGCCAGGTCGCAGTGCCTTGCGCGATGGCGGCTTCCGCACCGCCCGCGGCCTGCAGCAGGGCCCGTCGGGGCGCCAGTGCGCCTCCCGCCATCAGCAGGCGCAGCAGCGCCTCATATGCATGCGTGGTCATCCCCCACTATCGGCCGCACACAACAAAGGCGCCCTAGGGCGCCTTCGCATGTGACTGTCAGGTTTTGCCGGAGGTGCCTGCCGGCCGGTGGCTGGCACTCCCTGCGGTGGCCGGGGCAGCCCGGCAACCGCTACTTCGCGTCCGGGTGCAGCGCGTTGTAGCCCACCCGCACCGGCTTCACGCCCTGCATCACCAGCGCGTAGCTGACGTTGTCGAAGGTGCGGAACACCATCGCGTGCGCGGCATATTCGTCCGGCAGCGAGACTCGGCCTGCGCCGGTGCTGAGCGAGTCGTCCATGCGCGACGAGGTCGGGTACTTCATGCGGTGCGCCACGTGGCGGCCGGGGCGCCACAGCGAGAACACGGTGCCGTTGTCCACACCCTGGGCGCGACCTGCGGAAATCGCGATCACGTCGCGCGGGCCACCGGCGGTGAACATGTCGGTCACCGCCAGTACGCGCACGTCCACGCCCTCGACACCCGCGGCGGGCACGTGGGGCACGAACTGCAGGTCGTACGGCTTGGCTTCGACCGGCACCAGGCGGTCGCCGGCGCGCACTTCGCGGCCACCGACGTTCTTGTCCAGCACCAGCGTGGAGGCCTCGACCTTGCCGCCGGCGATCTGGGTGATGGTGCCGGTGGCGACCTGGGCCAGCTCGTAGCCGAGCACGCCACGCCGTGCGTTGGGGGCGTTGTAGGCCTTCCACAGGTTGCCGCTGCCGGGGGTGACGTCGCCATTGGCGGTCAGGTCCTCGGTCGGCTTGGGCTGGGCGTAGCGCACGGTCGGGCGTACCACGGCCCAGCGCTGGCCCACCTGGGCATCGGCCAGGCGCACGTAGACGGTGTCGCCACCGGACACGCGCAGGCGGCTGTCCTCCAGGCCGACCACGTAGGGCAGCTGCTTGACGCTGTCGACCACGCTCAGCTGCTTCAGGAACGGCTCGACCTGGGCCAGCGGAATGGCGTCGATCGGGGCCTCCTGGCGCGGGCCGGGCCGGGCCGCCACGGTCACCCGGTCCAGATAGGCCAGGCTGAGTACGTCACCGGGATAGATCAGGTGCGGATTGGCGATCTGCGGATTGGCCTGCCAGATCTCCGGCCACAGCCACGGCTTCTGCAGGAAACGTGCGGCGATATCCCACAACGTGTCCCCTTTTCGGACCACATAGGTGTCCGGGTGCCCGCCATTCACTTCCACGGCGGTAGCATAGGCAGCCACGGTCAGCATCGCCGCGGCGACGACCGTACGAAAACGAAGCAACATAGGTGTGAAGCCCTGATTCCCCAACAGGTCCGCGCACTATAGTCCAGAAACCGGGGCGCAAGGCAAGCGTTGGAGCTAGAATCTGCGACGTATGCCGGCGTGCCGGCCCCCTATCCGGAAACAGCCATGGCCCTTCTCCCCATTCTCGAGTTCCCCGATCCGCGCCTGCGCACCAAGGCCGCGTTGATCGAAGCCGCCGAAGTCACCACGCCGGCCTTCCAGGAACTGATCGACAACATGTTCCAGACCATGTACGACGCCCCGGGCATTGGCCTGGCCGCCACCCAGGTGGACGTGCACAAGCGCTTCATGGTCATCGATGTCAGCGAAGAAAAGAATGAACCGCATGTGTTCATCAACCCGGAAATCGTCGCCAAGGACGGAGGCCGGGTGTACCAGGAGGGCTGCCTGTCGGTCCCGGGCATCTTCGCCGACGTGACCCGCGCCGACACCATCACCGTGAAGTACCTGGACCGCAATGGCCAGCAGCAGGAGCTGGAAGCCGGCGAAGTGCTGGCCACCTGCATCCAGCACGAGATGGATCACCTGGACGGCAAGCTGTTCATCGACTATCTGTCGCCGCTCAAGCGCGAGATGGTGCGCAAGAAGCTGGCCAAGCAGCGCAAGCACGTGGCGTGATCGCCAATCCGGGCCGCCCTTCGGGTGGCCCGTGCCTGCGCGACGCGCGCGGGCTGTACGGCGCCGGCCGACGGCGCCGTTTTCTTTCCTGCACGAATCCATCCTGCAAGTGGGGTAGCCATGAGGATTGTCTTTGCCGGTACGCCGGAATTCGCGGTGTCATCGCTGCGCGCGGCTGCGCGCCATCACGAGGTCGTGGCCGTCTACACCCAGCCTGATCGCCCGGCCGGGCGCGGCCGTGGCCTGGCGCCGTCGCCGGTCAAGCTCGAAGCCGTGGCCCGCGGCATTCCGGTCTACCAGCCGGAGTCGCTGAAGGGTGAAGCCGCCCAGCAGCAACTGCGCGACCTGCAGCCGGACCTGATGGTGGTGGTGGCCTACGGCCTGATCCTGCCCAAGGCGGTGTTGGCCATTCCGATCCATGGCTGCTGGAACGTGCATGCCTCACTGCTGCCGCGCTGGCGCGGTGCCGCGCCGATCCAGCGTGCGATCCAGGCCGGTGACGCAAAGACCGGTGTGTGCCTGATGCAGATGGAGGCCGGCCTGGATACCGGCCCGGTGCTGCTGCACCAGGAGCTGCCGATCGCCGCCACCGATACCGGTGGCCAGCTGCACGACAAGCTGGCCGAGCAGGGCGCACAGGTGCTCTCCGACGGCCTGGGCCTGCTGCGCGCCGGCATCAAGCCGATCGCGCGACCGCAGCCGGAACAGGGCGTGACCTACGCACACAAGCTGGACAAGGCCGAAGCGAAGCTGGACTGGGCGCAGGATGCGGGCGCGCTGGCGCGCACCGTGCGCGCGTTCAATCCGTGGCCGATCGCCGAGGCGACGCTGGCCGGCGAACGCGTGCGCATCCATGGCGCGGTGGCGCTGGAGGCGGACCACGGCCAGGCACCGGGTACGGTGCTGGCCGCCGGCCGCGATGGCATCGACATCGCCTGTGGCCAGGGCGCTCTGCGCCTGCGCGTGCTGCAGCGTGAAGGCGGCAAGGCGATCACCGCCGCCGACTACCTCAACGCTCGCCGCGACCTGCGCGTGGGAGCGTAAGCGGTGTCGAAGCAGAACGATTTTTCCATCGCCAAGGCGGCGCCGGGCGCGGCGACGCGCATGCTGGCCGCACGCGTGCTGGCCCAGGTGTTCACCCGTGGCCGTTCGTTGAAGGCCGAACTGGCCTGGGCATTGCCGAAGCTGGCCGACAGCCGCGACCGCGCGCTGCTGGAAGCACTGTGTTTCGCTGTCCTGCGTCGCCGCAGTACCTATGACGCTGCCTTGCAGGCATGGATGCAGAAGCCGCTGTCGGCGCGTGACGCCGATCTGCGCACGCTGCTGATGGTCGGCTTCGCCCAGCTGGACGTGCTGGAGCTGCCGGCACACGCGGCGCTGTCGGCCACCGTCGATGCGGCACGCGCGCTGGGTCGCGAGCGCCAGGCGGGCCTGGTCAATGCGATCCTGCGCCGCGCGCAGCGCGAGGGTTTCCCGGAGCAGCCTGCACGCGACGCCTTCCCGGACTGGCTGGCCGATGCGATCGAGCGCGATTGGCCGGCGCAGGCCGAGGCGATCTTCAACGCCAGCCTGCAGCCGGCACCGCTGTGGCTGCGCGCCAACCGCCAGCATGGTGGTCGCGACAAGGTGCTGGCCACGCTGTCCGACGCCGGCATCGGCGCCGAAGCCAGTGCGCTCTGCACCGACGCATTGCGCCTGGCGGCCCCCGTTGCGGTGAACCAGTTGCCTGGCTTCGCAGACGGTGCGCTGTCGGTGCAGGACCTGTCGGCGCAATGCGCGGCCGACGCGCTGGCGCCGGTGGCCGGTGCGCGCGTGCTGGATGCCTGTGCGGCACCGGGCGGCAAGTCGGCGCACCTGCTGGAGCGTGACCCCAGCCTGCGCCTGCTGGCGCTGGATATCGACGCGCGCCGGCTGGCCCGTGCACGCGACACCTACACCCGCACCGGGGTGGGCGAGCATGCACAGACGCTGGTTGCCGATGCCAGTGATCCCGGTTCGTGGTGGGACGGCGTGCCGTTCGACGCGATCCTGCTGGATGCACCGTGTTCAGCCACCGGTGTGATCCGTCGCCAGCCGGACGTGATGTTCCATCGTCGTGCGGAAGACATCGATGCGCTGGTCGGCGTGCAGGCGCGCCTGCTGGAAGCCTGCTGGTCGATGCTGCGGCCGGGTGGCGTGCTGCTGTATGCCACCTGTTCGATCCTGCGTGCCGAGAACATCGATCAGGTGCGCGCGTTCCTGAAGTGGCATCCGGACGCCGTGGCGCAGCCGTTGGGTGACGAGTTCGGCGTGGATTGCGAAGGCGTGGCACGCCAGCGACTGCCGGGTGACAACGATGCTGACGGTTTCTTCTACGCGCGTCTGATAAAAGCAGCCTGACCCCCGCTGCCGTTTCGAGTCCCATGCTGAAAACCCACGCGTCGCGCCAGACGTGGTTGTTCGTGCTGATGGCCCTGCTGGTGCTGGGGACCGGTCTGGGCCTCCGTGATCCGTGGCCCTCGGATGAGCCACGTTTCGCGCTGGTGGCCAAGCAGATGGTCGACAGCGGTTACTGGTTGTTCCCGCATCGCGGCCCCGAACTGTATTCGGACAAGCCGCCGATGCTGATGTGGTGGCAGGCCACGTTGTACAGCCTGGTCGGCCACTGGCGGGTGGCGTTCCTGCTGCCCTCCTTGCTGGCTGCGCTGGGCACGCTGTGGTGCGTGGTCGACCTCGGCCGCCGCCTGTGGACGCGGCAGGTGGGGCTGTACGCGGGCTGGGCACTGCTGTTCGCGCTGCACTTCACCTTCCAGGCGAAGAAGGCGCAGATCGATCCGCTGGTGGTGCTGTTCATCACCCTGGCCAACTACGGCCTGCTGCGCCATCTGCTGCTGGGTCCGGCCTGGCGCTGGTGGTGGCTCGGCTGGTTCTTCGCCGGCATCGGGGTGATCACCAAGGGCGTAGGCGTGCTGGCGCTGATGATGATCGCGCCGGCCGCAATCGCATCCATGCTGCATTGGCCACGGGTGCGCCTGCATGTGCGTGACCTGCGTTTCTGGCTGGCACCGCTCGTCTTCCTGCTGGCGGTGTCGTTGTGGCTGGCGCCGATGCTGCTGGCCGGCCTGGCCACCGGCTCGGAGCCGTACCGCGCCTACATGGACGACATCCTGTTCCGGCAGACTGCGCGGCGCTATACGCAGTCCTGGGACCATCACCAGCCGTGGTGGTATTTCCTGGCGATCATGCCGTCGATGTGGATTCCCGCGTTCCTGCTGCTGCCGTGGGCAGTTCCGGCCTGGTTCCGGCGGCTGCGTCGGCGCGATGCGCGCTACCTGCTGCCGTTGGCCTGGTGGCTGCTGGTCGTGCTGTTCTTCTCCATTCCGCACGGCAAGCGCGACGTCTACATCCTGCCGGCATTGCCGATGTTCTGCCTGGCGTTGGCGCCGTTGCTGCCCGGGCTGCTGAGGCGGCGCGACGTGCAGCGCGTGCTGGGCGCTTTCACCATGGTGCTGGCATTGGCGCTGGGCCTGGTCGGTGCGCTGGCGCTGCTGGGTGATCCCGGTTTCGAAGTGCGCCTCACCCATGGCCGCGGGCTGCTTCCCGGCGCCACCGATGCGCTGGCCTGGGCGGCGCTGGCGATGGCGATCTGGGCGGCCCTGAGCCTAGGGGTGTGCGGGCGCCGGCGTCGGCACGTGGCCCTGGTTTCCAGCCTGGCCGGGGTCTGGGTGCTGTACAGCCTGGTCGGTTATCCGGTGTTGAACGATTCCAGCTCGGCCCGTGGCCTGATGCGTGAAGTCAGCGCACGCATCGGCCCGCAGGCCGAGCTGGGACTGGTGGCATGGAAAGAGCAGAACCTGCTGATGGCCGATCGCCCGGCGGCCACCTTTGGATTCGAAGCGCGTTGGCATGAACAACTGCAGGCGGCCGTGCGCTGGCAGCGGCTGGTTCCCCAGCAGCGCTGGCTGCTGGTGAACGAGGATGCGATGCAGGCCTGCATTGATCGTGCGCGGGCCGAGATGGCGGGCATTTCCAATCGTCGCCGCTGGTGGCTGGTGCCTGCCGACGCGGTTGCAGGCACCTGCCGACCGTCGGCGGCGGAACTCGAGCACGAGCGCCGCCTGCAGGGACCCGGGATCGCCGATTGAGCGTTCGGGCAACGCGGCTCAGGTGCTGGCCAGGGCGGCGTGGTAGCTGGCCAGCGTGGCGTCGGCGAATGTCTGCAGGCCGAACTCCCGCTGTGCATGGCGGCGTGCTGCACCTCCGTGTTCCGGCAGCGCATCGCGCTGTGCGTACAGCGCCTGAACCTGTGCGGCGATGGCGTCGATGTCGCGGGTGGCAACCACCCAGCCATCGACACCTGGTTCGATGTTCTCCGGCAGGCCCGCATAGTCGCTGACCAGCATCGGCTTGCCGCTGGCCATCATTTCGCGGCAGGCGAAGGAGATCGTCTCGACGTCATGGGACAGTACGAAGCCAGCGTCGCCGGCAGCGATCAGGACGCGGGTATCGGCCAGCAGGCCGGTGAAGTGCACCTGTGCGGCGACCTCGCCCAGCGCCTGCACCTGTTCGCGCTGCAGCGCGCTGGGCAGGTGGCCGGCCACGGCCATGTGCACGTGCGGACGCACTGCATCGGGCAGCCGCGCGATGGCCCGGGCCAGGTCGATCCAGCCTTTGTAATCGTCGGTGCCGGCGTTGCTGACCAGCACCAGCGCCTGTGGATCCTGCGTCCATTGCTGGCGCAGTGCGCAACCGGTGCCGGCCGGCTGCGGCGAGTAACGCTCGAGGTCCACGCCGTTGCGGACCACGTCGATCGGGCAGCGACGGTAGGGGCCCTGTTCCAGCAGGCGCTTGGTGTCGGCCGATACTGCGATCACGCGGTCGGTGGCCAGGCGGGCACGGACGGCGTTGCCCAGGGTGTTGGTCGGCTTGCTGTTGTGCTTGGTGAGGATGATCGGCGGGCGGCGCATGCCGAGCAGGCCCTGCATCACGAAGCGGTGGTCACGTGCACCGTTGACGTGGATCAGGTCGATGCCTTCTTCGCGCACCAGCCTGCGCAGCGCGCGCTGTTCGGCCAGCTGCCGGGGCAGCGTTGGCAGGCCGCTGCCGAACGCAATCGGCAGTGTGCGGGCGATGCCTTCATCGGCCATGGTCCGCAGCAGGCGGCTGTCGGCCGGTGCGGCGACATGGAGCGTGTGCTGGCCATGCAGGGCCCGCGCCAGCGAGACGATGTACGTGGTGTGACCGCCACCGTCGCCGTAGTGGAAGTTGGTGTACAGGATTTTCATGGGGGGTCTTCAGGCAACGCCCGCGCAGTGTGACACAGCGTGGTCAAGGCCGGTCCGCAGAAGGCGCCGGGTCGGCCACCGCCTGTCCATTGCCCAGCATCCACAACATGATGGTCTTCTGCCGCACGTAGTTGGCCCGTACATAGGCGTAGACCAGACCGTGCCAGCCATCGCGGAAGCCGCCGCGGAACAGGAATCCGCGCCAGAACCGCCAGGCCGGGGCCAGCACCAGCTTGCCCAGTGTGGCCCGCTTGCCGCGCGCGAACTCGTGCTCGGCCATCATCCGCGCGTACTTCTCGGTCTTGGCCAACTGCTGCTGCAAAGACCGGTACGGGTAGTGGATCAGGTCGCCGGGCAGGGTGCCCACGCTGCCGTCGACGCTGGCGGCCTCGTGGATCTCGCGCTTGCCGCGCCAGCCCCCGCGGCGGCGGTCGAACAGGCGCATCACCCGGTCCGGATAGGCATTGCCATGGCGCAGGAACTTGCCGAAGTACTCCGACAGGCGTGCGAAGCGATAGCCGGCATGGCCGGCGAAGCCGCCGTCACGGACCTGTTCGATGGCCGTGCGCAGCGCCGGGCTGATCCGTTCGTCGGCATCCAGGCACAGCACCCAGTCGTGGCGGGCCTGCTCCACACAGAACGCCTTCTGGCTGCGGAAGCCGTCGAACGGGCGCTGCAGCACGCGGGCACCGGCGGCCTCGGCGATGGCTACGGTGGCATCGGTGGAATACGAGTCCACCACCACGATCTCATCGCAGAAGGCCAGCGAGGCCAGGCAGTCGCCGATGCGCCCGGCTTCGTTGAACGCGATAATGCACGCCGAGATGCGAGGCCGTTCGATGGGAGCGGTCGTGGAGGACATGATGGCCGGGTACCTGTTGTTTGCGACGGAGCGTTATGCGCTGCCTATTCTCGCCCCGTTGGCGCAGGCCTTGCACGCCTCCGGGCAGGAGGTGGCGGCCTGGTTCGAAGGCGGCGCGGCTGGCAGCAGCCTGCCGGGGGTGCCCAACATCGGCCTCAAGCAGGCCCTGGCGATGCGTCCGCGGGCGGTGTTCAGCGCGGCCAACTGGGTGCCGACATTCCTGTCCGGGGCCAAGGTGCAGCTGTTCCATGGCTTCAACGTGGAGAAGCGGGACAGCGCGCGCGGCCACTTCCGGGTGCGCGGCATGTTCGACCTGTACTGCACGCAGGGCCCGGCCACCACCGCGCCGTTCCGGGAGATCGCCGCCTTGCAGGGCCACTTCGCGGTGGCCGAGACCGGCTGGCCGAAGCTGGACCCGCTGTTCCGCGATGACGGTGGCGAGAGTTCCGCGCTGCGCGCACCGGCCGGAGACCGCCCGGTGATCCTGTTCGGCTCGACCTTCACTGAACGGTTGAGTGCGGCCCCACACCTGCATGCGCAGATCGCCGCTGATATCGCCGCCGGCGACCACTACTGGCTGCTGACCCTGCACCCGAAGTGCCCGCCGGAACTGTTCGAACGCTACCGCGCGCTGGCCGGTGCCAATGCCCGCTTCATCGAGCCGGAACAGGTGATGGCCGCGCAGCGTGCCGCCGACGTGCTGGTCTCGGATACCTCGTCGATCGTTTCGGAGTTCATCGTCCAGCACAAGCCGGTGGTGACCTTCCGCAACCGCGTGCCCAAGCCGCACATGATCGACTTCGATGATCCTGCGCAGCTGCCGGCGATGCTGCAGCGCGCGCTGCACCCGGATGCAGCGTTGCAGGCGGAGATCGTGCGCTACGCCGACACCATCCACCCTTACCGCGATGGCCGCTCCAGCGAACGGGTGATCGCGGCCACCGAGGATTTCCTGTCCGGTGAAATGGGTGCGTTGCGGCGCAAGCCGTTCGGCAGCTGGGTGCGCGATCTGCAGATCCGCAAGGACCTGGGGTATTGGGGCCCGTCGCAGCGCTGAAGCCTCGCTGACCTCGCTCGCGGTAGTGCCGGCCGCTGGCCGGCAATCTCGGTAATGTCGGCGGATGCCGGCCAGCGGCCGGCACTACCTGTTTCAAGGCCGGGGTGCGCGGTGCTCCATCACCAGCGCAGCTTGCGCCGAGCCAGTGCCGCGGCCAGCTGCTCCATCACCTGCTGGGCCTGTGCCTGCGGCAGATGGTGCAGGGTCAGCGCCACATCGCCGTGCGCGCCGGCGGTATCAAGCTGCAGGCTGCTGGTGCCGAGCAGCTTGTCCAGCGGCGAGCGCTGCAGGCGCAGTCCCTGCACCTTGTCCAGTTCGGCCCAGCGCCACCAGCGCTTCCACCAGCCGCCCCGCACCGCCACATAGTGGTCGTCCAGATACCAGCCCATGCGTGCCATCTGCCGGTGCGCGACCAGCAGCGCCACCGGCAGCCACGCCAGCACCAGCAGCCCCCACGATCCCCAGCGCCAGCACGCGGCCGCCGCCAGCAGCGGCACCAGCACCAGCGCGCCCAGGCACAGCCGCCACCAGCCGCGCTGCGGAACGGACTGCCACTGCGCCGGTGGCCATTGCAGCTGTGGCAGCAGATGCTGCACCAGCTCCGTGCAGCGCTCGCTCGACGCCAGTGGCGCGAGTTCGCGCAGGGCGCGGTCCTCTTCGCGCGAGGGGCCACCGGCGGCGCTGTCGATACGCAGCTGGCGCAGCCCGAACCAGCGCGGCAGAGTGCCTTCGCGCAGCGTCCAGGCCTGGATGCGACGACGCGCCACGCTGCTGCGGGTGCGGCTGAGCAGGCCGGCCGAAACGGTCAAGCGGCGATCCTGCTCGCTGAGCGTAAAGCCGTGGTAGCGCAGCAGGGTCAGCACCACCGACAGCAGGCGCAGCCCCAGCCAGCCCAGCAGCAGCGCGGCAGCCAAGAGCAGGAAGGCGCCGGTTACGCCGGGATGCAGGTGACTGGCATAGCCGAAGGCCTCGCGGCCACCACGCTGGATGGCATCGTCCATCACCGGCCGCGGCACGGTCTGGAACAGCACGCCGAACGCGGCCAGCGCCAGTGCCCAGCCACGGTTGGAGAGCAGGCCCATGCGCACCACGTCCCAGCTCGACAGGCGCAGCAGCACGTGCTCGCTGTCGACCTCGGCAATGGGCGGCGCATCAACGGCGTCAATGGCCTGTGGCGCCTGTCCACGCTGGCGTACCAATTGCTCCAGCGCCAGCGCCTGGTCCAGCTTCAGCACCCGCATCTCGGCTTCCGGACGCACGCCACCGGCCGATTCCAGGCGCAGTTCGGCCACGCCGAACAGGCGATGCAGCGGGTTCTGCCGTACTTCCACGTTGTGGATGCGCGCGAACGGGATCTCGCGGCGGTTGCGCGCCAGCAGGCCGCTGCGCACGGTGATCGCATCGCTGCCGATGCGGTAGCGGTAGCTGAGGTACTGCAGCACCGACACCAGCACCAGCGCGACGATCGCTGCCAGTGGGATCAGCTGCGCCCACATTGGATCGCGGTCGCCGCGCTGGCCGAATACCAGCAACGCCACCAGCGGCAGGAAGTAGTGGCGCAGCTGCATCAGCAGCACGAACAGCCACGACCACGGATGCAGGCGATGGTCCTCGCCACCGGCAGGCAGCGATGCGGGCAGGGGCGGCGGCAGGCTCACAGGGCGTCGGCGTCCTGGTCGAGCTGGTGCGACAGGGTGTCACGCAGGCGCTCGGCATCGGCCTCGTCCAGGCCGCTGACGGTCACCGCGCTCATGCGGGTACCGGCGGTGTGCACGATCAGCGTGGCCAGCCCGGCACGGCGTTCCAGCGGGCCGCGGCGCAGGTCCAGGTGCTGTACGCGCGAAATGGGGACGCGCGTTTCCAGCTGCCACATCAGGTCGCGGCGCAGGCCCAGCCCTTGGGCATCCAGCCGCCAGCGGGTGCGGGTCAAGCGCCGGCGGCCGAGCCAGGCGCCGAAGACGATGCCGATCAGCAGCCCAAGGGCGGCCGTCCACAGGCCGCCGGGCAGGTCGAAGAACCACGCGGCTGCGGCCAGCGGCAGGCCCGGCACGAACAGGCCGCCGAAGGCACCTTCCAGTGCGGCCAGCCGCGCGGCGCGGCGCGGCAGCGACTGCCAGGCATCGGCGGTCGGAGCAGTAAGGGGAACGTCGGTCACGCGGGCTCCGTCAGGTGGCAGGGCGGGCGGTGGCGGCCGTGGCCGCACCGCGCAGACGGTAGCAGGTCGGCTGCGTTACTGGGCAGCCTGGATCAGCGCGTCCACATCCAGCATGTGGCCTGCGCGATCAGCCTTGGTGCGCAGGTAATGCTCGTTCTCGGCGGTGATCTCGCCGGTGACCGGAATGCAGTCCAGCACCTCGATGCCAGCGTTGCGCAGGCGCTGTGCCTTGGTCGGGTTGTTGCTGAGCAGGGCCACGCGCGAAATGCCCAGGCCACGCAGCATCGCCACCGCACTGCCGTAGCGGCGCTCGTCGGCACCGAAGCCCAGCTGTGCATCGGCATCGATGGTGTCCAGGCCGTCGTGCTGGTAGCCGTAGGCGCGCATCTTGGCGGCAATGCCGGTGCCGCGTCCTTCCTGGTCCAGGTACAGCAGCACACCGCCGCCCAGTTCCTTCAGCTTGCGCAGGCCACGCCGCAGCTGGTCGCCGCAGTCGCACTTCAGCGAACCGAACAGGTCGCCGGTCAGGCACGAGGAGTGCACGCGCACAGGCACCACTGCCGACAGGTCCGGTTCGCCGACGATGATCGCGACCTGGTCGCGCTGGGCCACGCCGCCGCGGAACACCGCGAAGGTGGTCATGCCGACGTCGCGCAGCGGTACCGGCGAACGTGCCACCAGTTCGTAATCGTGGGCCGCATGGGCAGCGCCTTCGGCCAGGTCGCACAGGGCCACTTCGGCAGCACCGTCAAAGGTGCGGTCTTCGGCGTCCAGGCGCACCGCCACCATTGCCGGCAGCAGCAGGCCGAGGCGGGCCAGTTCCACCGCGCCGGCATCGAAGGCGTCACCCGCGCTCCAGCCGTCCGGCATCGGGCCCGGCTCGCGCAGGTAGCCCAGCGAGGGCAGCGCATCGAAGGCAACACCCGCCAGCGGCAGGCGTGCTCCTTCCGGGGCCTCCACGCCGAGCACGCGGGCGCGGGTAGCGGTCAGGAACAGGTAGTGGCGCTCGCGCGCGGCACTGGCGAACGTGGCGAAGCTGCTGGCGGTGGCGCTGTCCAGTGCGATCACCGCCAGGCGCTGGCCCTGGCCATCGTGGAGCAGCACCGGGCGACCGGCGCGCAGTTCGGCCACCGCGCGTTCGCAGCGGATCGCGGCGGGATCGCCGAACAGGGAAGAGGCAGCAGGCATGGCAGGACCGGGGGAGGCGGACATCGCAGTCTCTATGGGGGCGCCGGCGTCGTATTCAACGTGGTGCGGCCGTCGGTCGCAGGTGCCAGGTGGGCCTGAGTGCGGCAGCCGTCAGTGCGGATGCTCTTCGGTCGCGTACGGGTCTTCCTCGCCGCTGCCCGGTGGCCGCAGCGTATAGCGCTTGTAGGTCCACTGGTACTGGGCAGGATCGCGGCGCGCAATGCGCTCGATGCCGGCATTGAGCGCGGTGGCGGCCACCTGCGGGTCCGGGTCGGCCACGGCCGGGTCGGTCGGCTCGATGTGCAGGGCGAATTCCATGTCCGGCCCGATGCGCTCGCACCAGCCGTACAGCACGGTGGCGCCGGTGCGCTCGGCCAGCCGGTTGACCAGGGTCATGGTCAGCGCCTGCACGCCGAAGAACGGCACGAACACGCCGTCGCCGGCCTTGGGCTGCTGGTCGGGCAGGATGCCGGTGGCACCGCCGTCCTTGAGCACCTTGAACAGCTGGCGCACGGCCGGGCCTTCAGCGCGCACCTGCTGTACGTTCTGGCCGCCCCGCACCAGCTGCAGGAAGGCATCGCTGGCTTCGTCCTCCGGCGGCTTGTAGACAATGGCGATCTGCCCGCGCGAGGCCAGCCACTGGTTCAGCAGCTCCCAGTTGCCGAAGTGAGGTGCGGCCACGATCACGCCCTTGCCGCTGGCCAGGGCCGCGTCGTACAGGGCCTCGCCGTGGCGCTGCTTCAGGTGCAGGCGCAGGTTGTCGGCCGGCGCCTGGCTCCACAGGCGCAGGGTCTCGATGGCCTGCAGCGCGGTGGAGCGCAGCAGATCGCGGTGCAGGCGATCGCGTGCGGCGCCGTCCAGCTCCGGGTAGGCCAGTTCCAGGTTGCGCCGGGTGACGCGGCTCTCACGGGCGTTGAGATTGATCCAGGCCCACGCCAGCGCGCGCGCGAATCCCCGCAGTACTGGCCAGGGCAGGCGGGCGAACAGGGTGGTGGCGCGGTAGACCAGCCGGGCTTTGCGTTGCGGATTCATCGGTGCCAGTTTAGCCAAGGCCGCTGCTATCGTGGCCGGCCCCGTTCATTGGAAGCCCACGATGCTCGTCCTGATCCAACGCGTCAGCCAGGCCGCCGTCCATGTCGATGACGAAGCGGTGGGGCAGATTGGCCCGGGCCTGCTGGCCTTGGTCGGCATGGAGCCGGGCGATACCGAGGCCCAGCTGCGGCGCATGGCCGAGCGCCTGCTGGGCTACCGGGTGTTCGCCGACGAGGCCGGGAAGATGAACCGGTCGCTGCGCGACACCGGCGGCGGCCTGCTGCTGGTCAGCCAGTTCACCCTGGCGGCCGATACCCGTTCGGGCATGCGGCCCAGCTTCACCAGCGCTGCAGCGCCGGACGAGGCTGAACGCGGGTTCAATCGATTTGTCGAGATCTGTCGTGAAAATCACGCGCCAGGGGTGGAAACGGGCCGATTTGGTGCCCATATGGTCGTCAGCCTGGTCAATGACGGTCCCGTGACCTTCCTTCTCAGGCCCTGAGCCTGCGGGACCACCGCCCGGCAGGCGGGGCCCCGGGCTGGTATAATGCTACGTTCCCTATTTCTCCCTAGCCGGTGGCGCGAGCACTACATGGCCAACGAACGTCCTGCCCAATCCGAAATCAAGCAACTGATCAGCAAGGGCCTGGAACAGGGCTACCTGACCTACGCCGAAGTCAATGACCATCTGCCGGACGACATGGTCGACCCGGAACAGATCGAAGACATCATCGGCATGATCAACGGCATGGGCATTGATGTCCATGAAGTTGCGCCGGATGTGGAAACCCTGCTTCTCAACGATGGCAACACCGGTAACCGCGAAGTCGATGACACCGCGGCCGAAGAAGCCGCCGCCGCGCTGAGCGCGCTCGACACCGAAGGTGGCCGTACCACCGACCCGGTGCGCATGTACATGCGCGAAATGGGCACGGTCGAGCTGCTGACCCGCGAAGGCGAAATCGCCATTGCCAAGCGCATCGAGGAAGGCCTTTCGCAGGTCCAGGCCGCTCTGGGCCAGTTCCCGGTCTCGGTCGAGTCGCTGCTGACCGACTACGAAGCCCACAAGGAAGGCAAGAAGCGCCTGGCCGAAGTGATCGTTGGCTTCAACGACCTGGCCGACGAAGAGCCGGCGCCGCCGGCGGCTGCTGCCGATGACAGCAGCGATGCCGACGCCGAAGGCGACGAGGACGAGGACGATGATGTCGAGGGTGGCGAGGAAGAAGCCGCACCGACCGGTCCGGACCCGGAGGAAGTCGCTGCGCGCATGCAGGCGCTGAGCGATGCCTTCAACGCCTTCAAGAAGGCGGCGACCAAGGGCGACAAGAAGAACCTGCCGCGCCTGCGCGAAGAGATGTCGGCGGTGTTCGTCACCCTGAAGCTGCCGCTGCCGCTGACCGATGTGCTGACCAAGCAGCTGCGCGACACCATGGCGTCGATCAAGGCCCACGAGCGCCGCGTGCTGAACCTGGCCACCGTCACCGCCCGCATGCCGCGCAAGGACTTCATCCGCTCCTGGGAAGGCAACCAGACCAACCTGGAGTGGGTGGAAGACGCACTGAAGCGCAAGCAGAAGTGGTCGTCGGCCCTGCGCGAAGTGAAGGACCAGATCATCGCCGAACAGCAGGCGACGATCGACATCGAGACGCTGACCCAGCTGGACCTGGAAGAGCTGAAGGAAATCAGCCGTGCCATGGCCTACGGTGAAGCCAAGGCGCGCAAGGCCAAGAAGGAAATGGTCGAGGCCAACCTGCGCCTGGTGATCTCGATCGCCAAGAAGTACACCAACCGCGGCCTGCAGTTCCTCGACCTGATCCAGGAAGGCAACATCGGCCTGATGAAGGCCGTGGACAAGTTCGAGTACCGCCGCGGTTACAAGTTCTCGACCTACGCCACCTGGTGGATCCGCCAGGCGATCACCCGCTCGATCGCCGACCAGGCGCGCACCATCCGTATTCCGGTGCACATGATCGAGACGATCAACAAGTTGAACCGCATTTCCCGCCAGATGCTCCAGCAGTACGGCCGCGAGGCTACGCCGGAGGAGCTGGCCAAGGAAATGGACATGCCGGAAGACAAGATCCGCAAGGTGATGAAGATCGCCAAGGAGCCGATCTCGATGGAAACCCCGATCGGCGACGACGAGGATTCCCATCTGGGCGACTTCATCGAGGACACCAACGTGGAGTCCCCGATCGAGAACACCACCAACATCAATCTGTCTGAAACCGTGCGCGACGTGCTGGCCGGCCTCACCCCGAGGGAAGCCAAGGTGCTGCGCATGCGCTTCGGTATCGACATGAACACCGACCACACGCTGGAAGAGGTCGGCAAGCAGTTCGACGTGACCCGCGAGCGCATCCGCCAGATCGAAGCGAAGGCCTTGCGCAAGCTGCGTCACCCGAGCCGTTCGGAACAGCTGCGCAGCTTCCTGGATATCGATTGATATCCGGCGGCTGTTGAAGCGTTGAGAAAAACCCCGCCTGGTGCGGGGTTTTTCTTTGGTAGTTCCCGGCGATGCCCGTTGGATCCTAACGATGTCGCATCTGCCATTTGAATACTTCTCGCGACGGCCGCACGCTGACCGCGCAGATGCTCAACACATCGCGTAGGCAGGCCGGTCTTCATCGGCGCTGATGCAAGCGCGCAGCAGGTCACGCAGATCACACACGGCCTGCTGCACTGATTCGTCATGCATCTGGAGTAACGCCATGAATGATGTGGAGCACGATCTGCCTGATTCCCTGCAGACTGATTTTCCGTCGCTGATGGATTGGGATGAAGTGATACAGGATGACCGTGAGGATAGGCTGGGATTTGCCCGCCGCACGACGTATGCGCTGCTGACGCTGTCTGGCGCGGAACTGGTCGAGGGCTTCGACGGCGGCAACCAGAAGGCACTGGAAGAGGCCAGAAGGACGGTGGCGTTGTTCCAGGCAGACCTGCGGCGGCAGGCGTGGTTCGCGGAAGCGGCGGAGAAGCGGTTGGAGCGCGTTGCTGAGGTTCTTGCTGCTGCCGGGTAGCCGATCGTGCGCGGCCTCCACTACACTGTGACGCTGCGCAGGGCCTATAGCTCAACGGTTAGAGCAGGGGACTCATAATCCCTTGGTTTCAGGTTCGAATCCTGATGGGCCCACCACATTGACGTCCAGCGAAGTCCAGTGACGACGCCCCAATGGCTTCTGGCTGGTGCATCAGGGGCACCAAGGGCAGCACCTTGCGGCGATGCCCTTCCATTGAAGTGCCCTCAGGATCGCGGAAGATTCTCGATCGGACCCACGCGACCGGGCGGGGGCGGCTGACAGTTGCCGAAGCACCCACCACCACCGGGGAACCAGCCGCCGATCCCGCCACCACCGCCAGTGCTGCCACCACCTCCGCCGCCGCCAGACGGGGGTGTCGAGGCGAAGCTGTCTTCAGTGCCGCCTGACTCTTCTGCCGACTTCCCGCACGGCTTGCTGACGGTGATCATGCTTGAGCCGGTCATCATCATGATTTTTGTCTTGTACATGACGTTGCCGACGAAAGACGTGTTGCGCCATGCATCCGCACCGAAGGTCCTTTCAGCGGTCTCATCCAGTTTCTTGAGGAATGCCTTGTTGGGTGCCTCTGCAGAGGAGGCGCCGGCTTGCTTGGCTGCCGCGATATCTTTCAGGTCGACCGATATCGAGAACGGGAGCATTGGAAGAACGGTGCAGGCCAGAGCAACACCGGTAACGGTGAAAGCTGCGGTGGCCAGGACGAATTTACTTACAGGTTTCATTGCCATCCTTGCGAGTTGTCAACGGGGAACGGGCGGTAATCGGGAACGAACGCGTTGCCGGTTCTTCCCTGGTAAAGCTGGTTGAAAGTAGCGTTCAGACGAAGTGCTTCGGCCTCCCCCTGCATCCGCTCCTCGATAGTGAGTGGCGCAGAGAACATGATTTCCCTGCCAAGCGCGGCGGAAGGGTCTGCGCGCATCTCCAGGACACGCGAAACCGCGTATGCGTTGATGTTTCCCGCTCGACCGGTGGATGCGAAATGTGTCGCAAGCAACTGCAGCGCAAAGTAGTTGCCGTCCACTGCGGACGACATCATCTGGTCCAGGGCCGCTCGATCGGGGAGCCTTCGCGAGTCCAGCATCGTGCGGGCAAGCTTGTCGCCGTTACTGGCGGCCTGTTCCAGCAACGCATCGGGCGCGCTGGAATAGGAAGCCCACTGTGCGGTATTCGGATAGCCGTGTTCGTCCAGCCAGCGTTGCTCTTCGCGGCTACGCCCATCAAATGGATCATCGTCCTTGGGCTCCATGGCATCGCGATTCTGCGGAACACCAGGAAACAGCATGCTCGTGCTGCTTGCAGGCCGTGACGCGGTCGATGCCACTAGGGATGGTGAGGTGGCTGGATCGCTGCGCTGCCCGCCCGCCTGTTCAACATCCGGTGCTGTTTGCGAGGGCTGTGGCGTGGGGCGAAGGAGGAGAAAGGCCGCTACTGCTCCCGTGGCGAGTACGGCAATGATGAGTGCTGCAGCGAATTTCTGCGATGAACTTCGGTTTTCCATGATGCCGGGACAGGTTCCTTGCGTTGAATTCGTATTGCGCATATCTGGATCGCCTGCATACAACGGAGAAGTGGTGCACCCTCCCCCAGTCACCCGTGGTCCGGATTCAGTTTTCGTTTACGTTGCTGTGGTCTGGTCCGTCAGCTGACTTCGAAGATGATCTGCTCGCTGGTGCATTCCGGCACACTTGTCGGGCCCGATGGTGGGTGGCTCGCATGCAGGGATCGACCATGCCCAACATCGATACGTCCGTGGAAGACTTCACCACTGAAATCGAAGACAGCCGGCATCTGTTCGCCTGGTGCCTGGTGCGCTACGGCCAGATTCCCGAAGCGCTGGCAATCGAACACGCACGCCAACGCTATCCCGACCAGGCCCCTGGCTGCGAGTACGAGCACGCACTGATCTTCCACGACGAGCCCTGGCACTGGGCGATGCTGCACGTGTTGGGTGAAGGGTACTGGCACCAGAACCCGGAACTGGCGCAGCCGTCGCTGGCGTACGACACCGAGTCGGATGCGTTGTGCCTGGCTCGCGGTGAGTCGGTTCCCTTGCTGGATGAGGACGAGTATCTCGGTGCGCTTGCCCATGCCCGCCATATGCATGCGTGGACGCTGATCCATCAGGCAGGCATTGCCGAAGAGCAGGCGCAGCAGCAGGCGCTCGAACACTACGCCTACTTTCCGCCGCATCATCGTTGGCGGATGCGCGTCCACGATGCGCGTGCTGCATGGGGCGGCGTGATGGGTGCGCTGCACCTCGATGACTACTGGTCGCAGCCGGAGCTGCACACGCCACCACAGGCCTATTGGCATGCGTCGCGCGCTTTCGTTGCCGCGAATGGAATCCGCCTGCCGGATGGTCCGGGAAGTGCCTGAAGCACTTCCCGGATCCTTCACGATCAGCTCTCCAGGAACGCCAGCAGGTCGGCGTTGATCCGGTCGGCGTGCGTGGTCGGAATGCCGTGCGGTGCACCCTCGTAGGTGATCAGCGTGCCGTTCTTTACCAGCTTCGCGGAAAGGACGCCGGAGTCGGCATACGGCACCACCTGGTCGTCATCGCCGTGGATCACCAGCACCGGAATGGAAATGCCCTTCAGATCTTCGGTGAAATCGGTCTGCGAGAAGGCAACGATGCCGTCGTAGTGCGCCTTGGCCGAGCCTTGCATGCCCTGCCGCCACCAGTTCCAGATCACCGCGTCCGACGGCTTCGCACCGGGGCGGTTGTAGCCGTAGAACGGTCCGGCCGGTACGTCATGGTAGAACTGCGCACGATTGGCGGCCAGCTGTGCCTGGAAATCGTCGAAGACCTCCTTGGGCGTGCCCTGTGGGTTGGCTGCGGTCTTGACCATCAACGGCGGCACCGAGCTGATCAATACCGCCTTGGACACGTTCTTCTCGCCATGGCGCGCGATGTAGCGCACCACCTGGCCGCCGCCGGTGGAATGGCCCACATGCATGGCACCCTGGGTGCCCAGCTTTTCGACCACTGCAGCAACATCGTCGGCATAGTGGTCCATGTCATGCCCGTCCCATACCTGGTTGGAGCGGCCGTGTCCGCGGCGATCGTGCGCGACCACGCGATAGCCCTTGTTGACGAAGAACAGCATCTGCGCGTCCCAATCGTCGGCGGTGAGCGGCCAGCCATGATGGAAATGGATGACCTTGGCGTCGCGCGGACCCCAGTCCTTGTAGAAGATCTCGACGCCGTCTTTGGTGGTAACCGTAGCCATTTCGGGGTTCCTCGCTGTTGGGTTTGGAGAACGTCCTGCGTCGCGGCGGCCTGCATCGGTGCAGGAGCAGGGACGCTGACGGTGAATCTCGCGGGAGTGGCCCCAGGCATGCGATTCCTTCTATGCTGAGGCAGCCATCACTCCGCCCGAATCCATTCTAGGTAGCGCTCTATCAATTGAAATTGGCGGAGGTGACATTCATGCGTATCGAAACTGACAAGCGGATCGAAGTCGCTCTGCTGATCTACCCGGATTGCCAGATGGCGGCCATCCACGGCCTGACCGATTTGTTCCGGATCGCGAATGAATGGGCTGCGTATCCTCACGAGGATGACCGGCGGTGCTTCATCCGGGTGACGCATTGGCAATGGAACCCGCAATCGGGCCGCATGGAATGTTGCTGGGACAGCGATCCCGGCGATGTGAACGCCCCTGGCTTCGTGATCTCGCCGCCGAGCGTGGCGATGCCTGAGCGCATGTCCGCGATGGCAAACGAGGCGCAGTGGCTAAAAACGCTCCATTCAGGCGGCACGATCATGTGCTCCGTCTGCGCGGGTGCTTTCGTGCTTGCCCAGACCGGCCTGCTTGCACGGCGACGGGTCACGACGCACTGGGCGTTCGCGGGCCTGCTTGCCGGCACCTACACCGACGTCCAGGTGACCACCGAGAACGTCGTCATCGATGATGGCGACGTCATTACGTCAGGCGCGATCCTTGCGTGGAATGATCTGGGCCTGTTGATCGTCGATCGCACGATGGGCTCCAGCGTGATGTTGGCAACGGCACGCTTCATGCTCAGTGACGGAATCCGGCAGGACCAGCGGCCACTGCAGGGATTCCTGCCAAAGCTGGATCACGATGACGCAGCGCTGCTGGCTGTCCAGCGATCCATCCTTGCCGAACCCGGATTGCGCCACACGGTCAGTACCCTGGCTGAGCGTGCCCACCTGACCGAAAGAACATTCATCCGGCGATTCCAGAAGGCCACGGGACTCAATCCGGCTGACTACATCCGGCAGGTCAGGATGGCCAAGGCCAGGGACGCGCTGCAGCTCGGCGATATCCCTGTTGCACAACTGGCCTCGACATTGGGATACGACGATGTGAGCGCATTCCGCAAGGCATTCCAGAGCATCGTTGGCATGTCCCCTTCGGCCTACCGGGATCATTTCCGGATCAGGCGGCGCGCACAGCGATGAATTTCACCCGCGCCGCCCCCTGCCATCAATGCTGTACCGCCCAGCCCCAGTGCAGGCCAGCAGCAGGAAGCCACCGGCCAGCCCCAGGTTCTTCAGGAACATGATCTGCTGGGTCTGGTCGGCGAAGTTGTGGTGGAAGATGAAGGCGGTGACCAGGCTGAAACCCACCAGCACGACCGACACCAGCCGGGTCTGGAAGCCCAGCAGGATGCACAGGCCGCTGCCGATCTCGAAGGCGATGGTGGGCCACAGCAGGATGCCGGGTACCCCCATGGCTTCCATGTAGCCCTGGGTACCGTTGAGGTCGCCGAGCTTGCCGATGCCGGATACCAGGAACAGTGCCATCAGCAGTATGCGCGCAAGCAGGTAGGCGAGCGAATGCGGTGAGTTGCTCACGTCGGGTTCCTCGGAGATGGCTGGCGAAGGCGATCGGAGCCCACCGGCAGTGAAGCCCGTGTCTACGTACCGGGCAAGGCGCCTTGACAGCTGGCCGCCCGCAGGAGACCTTTCCACCATGACGATCGATATTGAATCGCTCAGCCTTCGGGAGCTGGGCGCCTTGGTGGTTGCCGCTGAACAGCGGAAACAGCTCATTTCCAGCCGCCGCCCGGCCAGCGCGGTGCGGCGGATGTTGAAGGCCGCCGCGGCGGAGGCCGGTTACACCCTCGAAGAACTCTTCGGTGGCGAAGCCTCGGAAACACCTGCGCCCGCCCGCAAGCCCGCCCGCCGGAAATCCGGCAAAGTCGCGCCCAAGTATCGCGACCCGGAATACAAGCGCCTGACCTGGACCGGTCGCGGACGCATGCCGCGCTGGTTGGCGTCCAAGGTGTCGATGGGCCACAAGGCGACCGATTTCCTGATTCCTGGCTTGGCCAGGCCGACCGCTGGCAAGACCAGCACCATCGGCAAGCGGACCGTCATCAAGAAGGGATGAGGCTGCGGCACTGCTACCCTGCCCGGGTCTTTCAACCAAGGAGCACGGGATGGCACACGAGGGTGGCATGACGATCACGCCGAAAGTCCTGTACACAGCCGCAGGCGCGGCCGTGCTGGTCAGCCTGCTGGCCTGGGCGGTGGAATGGAGCGGGATGGCCTATGTCTGCCCGTACTGCCGCGTGCAGCGCACGGTCATCGGCGTGCTGGGTGTGCTGACGCTGTTCGCGCGACCGGGCGGCCTCATCGTGCCGTGGTTGTCGTACACCGCGGGTGGCTTCGCGTTCATGGTCGCGGCGATGCAGCACTTCAACGGCTGGAAGCGCATTTCCGCCGGAGATTTCAGCTTCAACGCGCAGTGGTATATCGACCCGTGGCTGCTGTCAGGTTGCGCGATGCTGATCCTGGTGGCGCAGCTGATGCTGGTGCAGGCCGCATGTCGGCGTAGTCTGCACTGAAGCCTGCCCAAGGGCGTAGCGTCAGGCGTTCTGGAACACCGCCAGCTGCGCAGCAAACGCACGCTGGTAGGCGGGGCGCTGCGTTGCACGGCCCACATAGGCCACCACCTGCGGGTACTCATCGAGGAGGCCGCTGCTCTTCAGGCGCAGCAGCACCGAAACCATCATCAGGTCGCCGGCGCTGAACTCGCCCTCCAGCCACAACGCCGATCCCAACCAGGCGGACAGCTGCGCCAGCCGCATACGCACACGCTCATCGAGCATCGGCAGGCGCTGCGCATACCAGGGCTGTTCGCGCTCCAGCACCCAGGCCATCGAGCGCTCGACGATGGGCGGCTCCACCGTATTCAATGCAGCGAACACCCACATGATCGCGCGCATGCGTGCATCTGGATCAGCAGGAAGCAGGCCGGCATGCTGCTCGGCCAGGTACAGCACGATCGCGCCGGATTCGAACAGGACCTGGCCGCCGTCCTGCCAGGTGGGGATCTGCCCGAAGGGGTTGCGGGCCAGGTGCGCGGGCTGCTTCAGCTCGGCAAAGCCGAGCAGCTGCACGTTGTAGGGCACGCCCAGCTCCTCCAGCGCCCAGCGCACGCGCATGTCACGGGCCAGGCCCTGGCCGCGGTCCGGGGAAGTAGCGAAGGCGGTGAGGATCGGGCACATCGTGGCACTCCTGCAGGTCGAAGGGCCTGCCTTTCCTGTTCCGACGAACGACGGGGCGGGAAATCGACACCCTTCCCGGGACGGCGGGCGATACACTGCCCCCCACCCACCACTCCTGTGCCTCCTCATGTGGCAGCGCCGCACTTCCCTGGCCGAACTGCAGCAGCAACGCGATGTGCTGCAGGCTGAGATGGATGCGGACGCCCAGCGATGGGTCTCACAGCTTCCGCCGGATGATCTCGTGGCAGCGCTGATGCCGCAGTCGCGCCGGCTTCAGGAGCTCAATCAGCTGATCCTGCGGGCTACACCACCGCGTGAACTGATGAAGCGCCTGAAGGCGCTTGAGCGCCAGCTGCTCGAACCCGGTACACAGAACGCAGGCGTGCGGAGGGGATTGGAAGATGAACTGCGCGATCTGCACCTCTATTTCAGCAATCCCCGCCGTCGCCCATTGACGGCAAAGGTCATTCTCATCCTGTTCGCCTGCGTTCTGGCCGCCTTGTTCCTGCCGAGGCTGCTTGCGGACCTGCTGATCGCTCTCTAGGCCGCCCTCACCCCGCCCGATGCAGCTTCCGGTACTGATCCGGTGTGCACTGCGCGTGCCGCTTGAACATCTCGGCGAAGGCGCTGACGCCGGAATAGCCCAGCTCCTCGGCGATCCGGCTGATCGGCCGGCGGGTGCACAGCGCCTCGGTGGCGCGCACGAACTTCACCCGTCCACGCCAGTCACCGAGCGACATGCCCAGCTCGCTACGTGCCATGCGCTCCAGCTTGCGCACGCTCATGTGGTGGCGCTGCGCGATTTCGGCAACCGATTCGGCCATCGACAGGTGTTTCTCCATGTACGCCATCACCTGCTTCAGTGCATCGCTGCTGGCGATCGGCAGGAAGCTGGGCAGTACGGCCGCATTGACGATCTGGTCGATCACCACGGCGGCCATGCGCCGCTGGGCCGGGGGCTGCGGATCGGTCACGCCCTGCCGTGCCAGTTCGTGCAGCAGCTCGCGCAGCAGCGGGCTGACTTCCAGTGCACGGCAGCGATCAGGCAAGCGGCGTGACAAGGCCGGCGACAGATAGGCCGAGCGGTAGGCCAGCTGCGAGCGGTTGCGCGAGTAGTGGGCCATTCCCGGTGGAATCCAGATCGCGTAGTGCGGCGGGGACACCATCCATTCGCCGTCGATCTTCATCTCCATCACACCCTGCGCGACGAAGTTGAACTGGCCCCACGGATGGCTGTGCGTCCCCCAGTCCGTGGGCTCCATCGCACCCTGCCGGAAGTAGATCGGACCGGGCAGCTGGCGGAAGGTGGGGATTGGCTCCATCGGTTGCCGCAAGCCGGGGTCGGTGTGGCGCATTTTCGGGATGTCCTCGATATGCGCCAAGCGTACGCTGGGCAATCCCCCACGTACACCCGCGTTCCGTGAACTATCTTTTCCCGATCCTCGCCTGCCTGCTGTGGGGCGCGAACACCATCGTCACCAAGCTCGCCTCGGGCTCGGTCGGCCCCATCGACATCGGCTTCTTCCGCTGGCTGGTCGCGGCGGTGGTCCTGCTGCCGTTCGCGCTGCCACGTCTGCGCGAAAACCTGCCGACCGTGCGCGCCAATCTCGGGCGCTTCCTGGTGCTGGGCTGCCTGGGTGGGGTGATGTACCAGTGCCTGGCCTACTATGCGGCGCACTTCACCTCGGCCACCAACATGGGGGTGATCCAGGCGCTGATTCCGTTGATCGCGCTGGCGCTGTCGCGCGTGTTCATGGGCCATCCGGTGCGAGGCACTTCCATTCTTGGCGCGGTGATCTCCACTGCCGGTGTGGTGGCGGTGGTCTCGCAGGGCGACCTGGCGCGGTTGGCAGCGCAGGGCCTGAACCGCGGCGACGCGATCATGCTGATCGGTGCATTGGCATTCGCCGCCTACAACGTGCTGATGCAGCGCTGGAAGATTCCGCTGTCGGTGCTGGAGTCGCTGTTCCTGCAGGCCACCGCTGCATCGCTGATCCTGTTGCCGGTACAGCTGCTGGTCGGCACCGGGGTGAATAACCTCACGGCGGTCGGCTGCATCGGCTTCGCCGCCGTGTGCGCTTCGATCCTGGCGCCGCTGACCTGGATGACCGGACTGTCACGCCTGGGCGCTGCGCGCGTCTCTGGCTTCTTCAACCTGGTGCCGATCGTGACCGCCGCACTGGCTGTACTGCTGCTGGGAGAATCGCTCAGTGGCTGGGTACTGGGCGGTGGCCTGCTGGCGGTGTCCGGCGTGGTGTTCGCCGAGTACAGCGCCAGGCGCGCTGCTGCAGTGCCGAGCGAGCAGCCCGCATAGGGCTTCGGTCATGCGGGATACGTGTCTCCGCTCAGCGCCTGTTCCACCCGCTGTTGCAGCGCGTCTGCATCATGGCCGCGTTTGCCCTGCAGGCTGAGATACAGCGAAAGAGGGTCCACCACATCGCCAATACTGGTGAATGCCGGCGGATAGGCCCAGATCTGCAGCCGTGCGCTCTGGAGGCAGTCCGGACCGGGCAGGGGAAGTGCGCCCAGCAGGCGCCACGCATCGATGTGCAGTGCGCGGGTGCCACCGATCGGGGGCGGTGACGTTTCAGCAAGCGCGTCGAGGCCTGCCGTCGGCGCCGGATGCCCCGCATCGCGGAGTGCCTCGGCGGTCGGGCCCCAGCAGACATCCACTTCCTTCAGGATGGGGGAACGCAGGAACGGCTGTGCCCTGGCCCAGACCTCGTCGCGGTTGCCGGCCAGCTTCAGGAAGCGCTCGCGGCCACCGGTGGAGCGCTCGACCAGGCCGCGACCGACCAGTTCGGCAGACAGGCGCGACGCCGTCATCGAGGTGTAGCCGGCGACGGCACTGATCTCGCGCGGTGACCACCAGCGCGACTGGCCGCTCAGCAGCACATGGATCAGCACGGCCTGCGCCGAAGGCAGCAGCGAGATGGCCTTCTTCTCATGATCGGGGTCGTCGCGGAACTCAATGGCCAGGCTGGGCGCGAACAACTGAGTGTGCGGGACCACGAAGTCGATGTGGTTCTCGACCAGGAAGCGGCGCTGGGTCGGCGTGAGATAGGGCGAGACGTACAGCACCAGTGCATTCGCTGCAGAGCGCAGGCAGCGCACATCCTGGATAACGCGGGTGCTGGATTCGCCCGGTTCGCGGGCCACGGCGAGCATGGCGGGGGTTTCCCCGTAAAGCATCAGCCCGGCGAGGTGGTAACGCGATGCCATGGCGTGTGGAATGGCATGCGATGAAGCAAGTGGATGCACCGCCGAGGCAAGCCCCGGGAGAATCCTGCGCAGGTACCGCTGCGCGTCAGCGACCAGGTCGGTCAGGCCGGTGCGAACTGCCGTCGTCATCTCGTACTTCCCTTGCGGCGGTACGACCGGAACATCGGAACCCGGCCGCACCTTCACATTCAGTGGTGAACCTGGAGACGGACGTGCAGTGTCGGGGCGCGTGGCAATCCATGCGGTCCTGCTCCTCAGCCGTCATGACATCAGTGTTGCCGGGAACCTTGGAGATTCCGTCGAAGAACAATGGAGATTGGGTGGAGGCGGTGTGCATCGTGGCCGGCGGACTCCCCTTCCGCCGGCCACGAGCACGGACATGCCCGTCAGAAGCGCTGCGAGTACTTCACGTACACGGTGCGGCCGATATCGAAGCCACCGTAGTAGGGGAAGGAGCTGGACGGCTTGGAGAACATGATCGGGCCCTGGTGGTTGAACACGTTGTTCGAACCCAGCGCCACGGTGCCATCCCACGGCAGCTTGTAGCTGACCTGGATGTCGTGGAAGGCATTCGAACCGACCTTGCGCAGGGCATCCGGTTCACCGTAGGCGTAGCGGTCGGGCAGGGTGCAAGGACGGTTCGGTACGCAGTTTTCCACCATGCCGGAGTAGTAGCGCACGGTGTACTGCGTGCTGAAGTTGCCGAGCTGCCAGTTCACGCCCAGGTTCGAGCGCAGGCGGGAAATACCCGGCTGGCCGATCCGGCCCATCATGATCGTATCGCCGGCCGAATTCTGGTTCTGCTCGTCGTACTTGGAGACATAGCTGTTCTGCAGGTCAATGGTGAAGCGGCCGAACGAGAACTCGGGCAGGCGGTAGCGGATGCCCAGGTCCCAGCCTTCGGTTTCCATCGAGCCCAGATTGGCCAGGCCGTAGAACATGCTGGTGATGTGGCCATCGCCAGCGCGCTTGACGCTGCCGCAGCGCGACGCGTTGCCGAGCACGTAGCAGTCACGCAGGATACGGTCGACGCTGTCCTGGATGATCATGTTGGTGATCTTGTAGCTGTACCAGTCGAGGTTGATGTCCAGCCCGTCGACCCAGCGCGGGCTCCAGACCACGCCCACGGTCTTGCTCTTGGACTCTTCCGGGCGCAGCTTCGGATCGGAGCCGGTGGTGAACTCGTCAGGCGTGGCGCACGGATAGCTGGCGCAGGGCTTCAGGCTCTGGTTCAGCTGCTGGTAGCCCAGCGGGACGCCGGCAGCGTTGCAGGCAGCGTTGCCGTTGACGCTGTTGGTGGCGCCGATGCCGCACGGGTCGACATAGGTTTCGAAGCTGGTGCCCAGGCCGCCATACAGATCGGAGATGCTCGGTGCGCGGAAGCCTTCGGCGAAGGTGCCGCGGATCATGAGCTCTTCGATCGGACGCCAGGCGAAGCTCGCCTTGGAATTGGTGGTGCTGCCGAAGTTGCTGTAGTCGGAGTAGCGCGTAGCCAGGTTCACGGTCAGTTCCTTGGCGAACGGCAGGTCGCGCAGGATCGGCACGTTCACTTCAGCGAAGAACTCGTTGAGGCTGTAGTCACCGGCGGTGGTGGAGGCGCCCAGTGCAGTGCTCTGGCGCGACTGGGCGAAGGCATCAGGCACGAAGCGGCCTTCTTCCTTGCGGTACTGGTAGCCTAGCGCGACGGACAGGTCACCGGCGGGCAGTTCAATCACCGGGCCGGAGATGTTGGCGAAGTAACTGCGGGTCTTGGTGATGCCGGTATCGTTGAACGTCGGGAACAAGAAGCGCTGCAGTTCGGGATCGGAGAGAGAGCCAGCCCCCGCGACCCCGAACGGCAGCAAAGGATTCCAGGCCAGGCAACCCGAGACCGGCGATGCCGCCGTGCCACACCGGGCCACACCCTTGGCATCGAGGTAGGAGGGCCCCAATGCCTGCCGGGAAGCGATCAGGCTCATGTCGCCACGGCCTGTTTTTGTAACTTCATTGCGGTTGAACAACGCGCCGACTTCCCAGTCGTACGTCTTGGTGCCCAGCTCGAAGTAGCCGGACAGACTCGGTGCAACCCGCAGCGACTTCAGCTTGCTTTCGGTGGTGCGTGGCACCTCCCACAGGCGGCGATTGAACGCGATGCTGTGGTCGACCGGGTTGAACACACTGGCCGCATCCAGCGGCGTTCCGAACTTGGTGGACTGGTACGGGTAACCCGCGATCTGCTGGTCGGTGGTTCGCTCGTTGTAGCCGATGTCGGCGGTGAACTTGATCTGGTCAGTCAGCGCGTAGTCGGTGCTGAGGAACAGCGAGCGACGCTCGATGCCGGTCTGCAGGTGCATCTGCTCATTGCCATTGGCGAACTCGGCCGGCGTGATCGGGTGGTAGTCGTTGGGGTTCTTCGGATCGCCGCCGCGATTGAGCGTCTTGAACACCGCATCACCGGTGTTGCACTTGTACAGGACGGGGTCGCACCACGAACCATTCTGGCTGATGTTGCTCCAGTCCGCGCCCGGGTAGTTGGGGCCGGCGCCGCCGTATCGGGAGAACTCGCGGTCGCGGGCAAACACCGGGTCTGACTTCTGGTACTCCAGTGCGAGGGTGTATCCGCCCCGCTCCCCACGGGCGCCGGTGACCAACGAGAACGTGCTGTCCTTGCCATCGCCCTGGCTGAACTGCCCGTGCTGCATGGACACTTCCAGGCCTTCATAGTTCTTGCGGGTGATGATGTTGACCACGCCAGCGATTGCATCCGAGCCGTACAGCGAGGAGGCGCCGTCCTTCAGCACGTCGATGCGTTCCACCGCGCTCATCGGAATCTGGCTGAGATCCTGCAGGCCGCTGGTGGTGGCGCCGAGTCGCTTGCCGTTGACCAGCACCAGGGTGCGCGTGGCACCCAGATTGCGGATGTTGACGTAGTAGCCGCCAACGTTCTCGCCGGACGCCAACGCGCGCGCACGCGAGATGGTCGGCGCGCCGGTGGAGGTCAGGTTCTGCAGCAGGTCGGCGATGGTGGTGAAGCCCTGCTGTTCGATCATCGCGCGGGTGATGGCGACGATCGGCTGCTGCGTTTCGATATCGACACTGCGGATGGCCGAGCCGGTCACCTGGATCCGATCCAGGTTCTTCGGTGTCTTGTCGCCGTCATTCTGCGCATGCGCAGCCGGCGACCAGGCGGCGGCCAGGGCTGTGCCCACCGCCAGGGAAAGCAGGGTGTACTTGTGGTGCATTTGGCTCTCTCCAAATCCAGTTGAATGGGTTTCCGCATCGCTGCGTGGAAACCGATCTGAAATCCCGCTGTGCGGAATCGGAAGGAACCTAACACTCCGTTTACAACTCGATTACGTTATGGACGCGTTATCGTCGCGCGCCGGATACAACGTTCATGCACAGGCCATGCACGAAACCGCGACGCGCACCAAGGGCGCTCTGCTTCAGTCTGGCTGCATGCTGATGACAGACTCCAGGAGACATCCGATGAATATCCCCGGCAAACCAAAACCCACGTGGAAGCAGTGGCATGTGCTGTTGCTGGTGCTTGCCATCGCACTGCTGGTGACGCTGATCATCGTCATCGCGCCATGGTGAATCGTCGGCGTTCTGCTCAGGTGCCGTGAACGCGGAAATGCGACGGGATGAAGGAGTCAGGGCGCGTTGAGGGTGGTGATGCATGCATCAATTCGTACTCACCCAATCGGCACATTCAAACCTCCACAGTGGTCCCGAAGGCAACGCACTCGCGCTGTCATTCTCCATAGACCATCGAGCACACAGGAGCGATTCCATGAGCACCCAGTCCACCATCGAACACCGCCTCAACGACCTGATCGAGATTGCCCGTGATGGCAAGTCGTTCTATGAAGAAGCGGCGACCAAGGTAAAGGACGCCGAGCTGTCGGCCCTGTTCACCCGCATTGCCGGCGTCAAGGGCCGCATCGTCGCCGCACTGAGCGGCTCGGTTGCTGCCAGCGGTGGCAAGCCGGCCGAGCACGGCACCGTGGTCGGTTCGATGCAGCAGTTCTATGGCAAGGTCCGCGCCGCATTCGGCGACACCAACTATGGTTACGTGGCCGAGCTGGAAGAGTCCGAAGACCGGCTGCTTGGCGCGTTCAAGGACGTGCTGAAGGACAACGAACTGCCGCCGGCCGTGCGCCAGGAAGTCACCCAGTTGCTGCCTGAAGTGCAGGAGTGCCACAACGTGATGCGTGCGCGCAAGCACGCCATGAAGGCGGCCTGACGATCATCGGCGGCCTTCTCCCCGGGGCCGCCACGGTCGGGGCAGCGTGGCTGCCCCGGCCATCTTTGCAACCAGCGCTCCAACATCATCGCTGCGTGGTGCCACGGCCCAGCAGCAACACCGCAAGGCCGGCCAGCAGCGCGGCGATCGCCGACGTCCACAGTGCACTGGCGAATCCATGGCTGTAGATCGCCTGTGCGAAGGTGGCGGCGCGTGCATCGGCGAAGGTTCCGGTAGCGATCGCATCGGCCATGGGCAGTACGTCGCGCGCGGGAACCGCCGCGGACAGTGCGCTGCGGATGCCCAGGCTCAAGGCACTGGACAGCACGGTGAAACCGAGCAGGATGCCGACAAAGCGCGTGGTCGCGCTGATGCCGGAGGCCATGCCGGCCCGCTCGCGTGGTGCCGCGCCGATGATGGCCTTGGACGTCTCGCCATTGAGGATGCCGCCGCCGGCGCCGATCACCACCATTGCCACGAGTGCCAGCCACGGCAGATGCTGCCACGCAGCCAGTCCGGCCACGGCGTTGCCCGCGGCGGTGACCGACAGCCCGATCGCCAGCACCGCCGGACTGGTCAGATGACGACCGAGCCGCCGGCCCACGCTGGGAAACAGCAGCATCGCCGCAGCGAACGGAAGCATGCCAGCACCGGCAGCCAGTACGCTCAGGCCGATGCCGTTCTGCAGATACTGCGGCAGCATCGATGCCATCACCTGTGCGCTGACCGAATAGCCGACCATGGCAATGAGTGCGCCGACGAAACGCGGACTGGCCAGCAGCCCGAGATCGACCATGGGATGTGACCGTGCCCGTTCAACGATGACGAAGGCAACAGCCATGATGATGGCCAGGCCCAGCCCGCTCAGCGCCGGGGCCGATGACCATCCTTCTGCCAGTCCTTCCACCAGGAAGAACACGATGCCGAAGATGGCAACGCTGAACGTGATGATGCCGGGCGGATCGAGCGGGCGGACCACGCTGCTGGACGACTCGGGTATCCAGCGCAGCGTGCCGTAGCCGAGCAGGGCCAGGAACGGCAGGATCGCGATGAACACCGCGCGCCAGCCCCAGAGCGCGGACAACAGGCCGCCGATCAGCGGTGAGAGCACCATCATCACGCCCATGGCTGTGCCCCAGAACGCCCATGCGGTGTCCTTGGCAGCCCCCTCGTGGTACGTGTGGCCGATGATCGACAGCGAGGGTGCCAGCAGAAAGGCAGCACCAATGCCCTGCAGTGCCCGCGCCAGGTAGAGCAGGGTGGCACCGGGCGCCAGTGCACAGAGCAGAGAGGTGAGGGCGAACAGGCTGATGCCGATCAGCAGCACCCGGCGGCGGCCGTAGCGGTCAGCGACAGCGCCGGCGGGCAGCAGCAGTGAGGTGAAGGACAGGATGTAGGCACTGATCACCCACTCGATATCGGCGAATCCGGCGTGCAGGTCACGCGCGATGCTGGGCAATGCGACCGCGACGGCATTGGTCTCCAGCACGGTCATCGTACAGCCCAGCGAGGCCACCAGCAGGACGGCGTCAGGCAGCGTGTGCCGTGCAGGCGAAGGGGGAGGAGAGGGCGGCACCGGTCACTCGCAGGAAGGGGAGGACGGCCATTCCATCAATGATCGGTGTTTATTTCATTCTCGGTGTTTTCTGGTTACGTTAGCTTGAACCTAACGAAATGCCGCCCATGGAACGCCGTCACCTGGAGTACTTCGTCACCCTGGCCGAGGAGCTGCACTTCGGTCGCGCGGCCCTGCGCCTGGGAATTGCTACTCCCACGCTGAGCGTGCAGATTCAGGACATCGAGCGTCGCCTCGGCACGCGCCTGTTCGACCGCGGCCGGCGGGAGGTGCTGCTGACCTCCGCAGGCGAGGTGTTCCTGGTGGAAGCCCGTGATGTGCTGCGCCGGTTCGAACAGGCCGAAACCATGGGCCGGCGCGCCGGGCGGGGGGAGATCGGCAAGATCGAGATTGGCTACGTCGGCTCGGCGCTGTATGCCGGCGCGTTGCAGGATCAGCTCAGCCGGTTCCGCAGCCGCTACCCGGGCGTGGAACTGCAGGTGAGCGAATGGCCGATGGGCGAGCTCCCGCAGCTGCTGCAGGAAGGACGGGTGGATGTGGTGTTCTGCCGGCCTCCGATGGATGTACCCGACAGTTTCGGCGAACACACCCTGGTCGAAGACCAGTTCTGCGTGGCGCTGCCGGAAACCCATCCGCTGGCGCGGGCCAGGGCGCCGGTACAGCCGGCATCTTTGGCCCGGGAGGGCTTCGTCATGCCGGAGCAGCCGGTGGGTGCAATGGAAGTCGGGCGTCGCGGCGGTTTCATTCCACGTATCCGTTCCCAGCCCGGGCATCTCGCGGCGGTGTTGGCCGAGGTATCGGTCGGCGTCGGTTCGGTGGCGATCGTGCCATCGGTGCTGCAACGCACGCTGGTGCTGCCCGGGATGATCTACCTGCCACTGGCCGGTCCCACCATCGTCTCGACCATCGCTGTGCAGTACCGGCGTGGGGAGACCTCGCCCGTGGTGCGACGGCTGATCGAGCAGGTGAAGGAAACGCCGTGCAGGCGCATCGACATGTTGCCCCTGGCCTGAGCTCCGCCCGGCAGCTGGACGATTGCTACACTTGCGCCACCTGCATTCGCATTCGATGGACACCATGAACAACGGGAACGGTCCGCAGACAGTTCGCTGAGCCGCAACAACGATGCAGACGTTGTTGCGGTGATCACCCCTGCGATGCACGCGAGGTGGATGGATCACCGCCGGATTCACTCTGGGCGGAGATTCCCCATGTTCAATCGTCAGGCCCCGCGTTGGGCCCATACCCTGCCATCGGCCATTGCGCTGATGGCGCCGTTCGACCTCCTGGCCTCGCTGGCCATGGATATCTATCTTCCCGTGGTACCAGTGATGCCGCAGGCATTGCAGACATCACCAGCGGTGGTGCAGCTCACGCTGAGCATCTACCTGCTGGTGCTCGGCCTGGGCCAGTTGCTGTTCGGCCCGTTGTCCGATCGCATCGGGCGGCGGCCGGTGCTGCTGCTGGGTGCATTGCTGTTCATCGTCGCGTCGTTTGCGTTGGCGCTGTCCAGCAGTGGCGGCGCATTCCTGGCCTGGCGCACCGTGCAGGCGGTGGGGGCGTCGGCGGCACTGGTGGCGACCTTTGCCACGGTGCGTGATGTGTATGCCGATACACCCGAAGGCGCGTCGCTGTATGGGCTGTTCGCCTCGATGCTGGCCTTCGTGCCGGCGCTGGGGCCGATGCTGGGTGCGCTGGTGGCCACGGCAGCGGGCTGGCGTGCGATCTTCGTGTTGCTGGGTGTGCTTGGCCTGATCGCCTGGCTGCGCGCGCAGCGCCAGTGGCAGGAAACCCGGCCAGCAGGCAGCAGAGAGGCGCGTCCGGCACTGCGGAGGATGCTTGGCAGTGGCGCCTTCTGGACATACACGCTGGGGTTCAGTGCCGCGATGGGGACGTTCTTTGTGTTCTTCTCGATCGCACCGCGCGTGCTGGTCGGGCGCATGCAGTACTCGTCGATCGCGTTCAGCCTGGCATTCGCAACGGTGGCGCTGATGATGATCATCACCTCGCGCATGGCGAACGTCTTCATCGCACGCTGGAATACGCGCGGAACCTTCGTGCGTGGCCTGTGCGTGATGGTGGCAGGTGGGCTGCTGCTGGCACTCGGTACGGCGTTGCCATTCTCATTCGCCACTGTCGTGCTGCCCATGTGGGGCATTGCCGTAGGGCTGGTGATGGTGGTCTCGGTGGCCGCCAACGGCGCGCTGCGAGACTTCGCCGATGTGTCCGGCATGGCGGTGGCGCTGTATTACGCCGTACAGAGCGTGATCGTAGCCGGCTTCGGGACATTGGCTACCGTGCTGCTGCCGGGGGATACGGTGTGGCCGTTGGTGGCCTATGGCCTGCTGCTGCCACTGGCCAGCCTGATCGCTGTCGCGGCGTGGCCATGCCGCGCATAGCCTTGGGCGGTGGATGAAAAAGGGGGCGGCCCTGAGGCCGCCCCAACCCGTCAAGAGAACACGTGCCTGGAACTAGAAGCGCACCGACCAGCGCACATTCGCACTGTGATCGCGGCTCTCGCTGCCGTACTGGCCGCTGTAGCCCAGCTCCAGCTGCTGGCGCGGCGTCAGCCACGCCGCCAGGCCCAGCTCGGCCACTACGGCGTTGTCTGCAATCGGAGCGCCCTCGACCACGAAGGTGGTGCTGCTGTTGGCGAAGGCGAGGTTGCCGACCTGGCTGCGGTCGCCGGAGGCACGGCGATAGCCGACTCCGCCACGCAGGTGCAGCCAGCTGTCCTGCTGGAACGATGCCTTCAGGCCCTTGTCGAAGCGCACGCCCGCCGTGGCGATCGTGGTGCCGGTGTCGTCCACCTTGCCGTGCAGGGCAGCCGCACTGCCGCGTTCGTTGATCTGCTTCAGGTCGACCTCCACGCGTGCGACCTGCAGGTACGGCTCCAGTCCGGCCTCTGGACCACCAAAGCGATAGCCGGCTTCGATGAAGGCCTGGCGGGTATGCGCGTTGTAGCGCGCGCTCAGGCTGTCGCTGAAGCCAGCGAAGTCGACATCACGCGTGCTCTTCACCTTGTGCTTGCTCCAGGCCACGCCACCGCGCAGGCCGAAACCACCCCAGTTGTGGCCCGCATAGGCACCGAAATGGGAGTTGTCGATCTTCGACTTGGCTCGACGCTCCTGCTGCTTCACGTCGGTTCGGCCGGCGCCGGCCAGCACGCCGACCTGCCAGCCGGAGAACTCGCGGTCGATGCCGATCAGCAGGCCGTTACTGTTGGCTTCGGTACGTGCGGTGTTGACGTCGCCGTCCAGCTTGCTGTTGCCACCGATCGCCTGCACCCATGCGCCGGTGGCGTCGGCCGTGTCGGCACCTGGCGCCGCTGTACCGGCACGACGTGACAGTGCGGCGTCGCGTACATAGCGGCTGCCTTCGACCAGCGCCAGCGCGGTGGCCGCATGCAGCTCGCCGCTGAGGCCGTCGAGCACGCTGCCGACCTGCTGCGGGAACAGCTGGGTCAGCGGCTTGGGCAGGCCCTGGTTGATCGCCAACAGGTCGGCAGCGGTCGCCACTGCACGTTGGTTGCGCGTGTTGGCGGCGCTGGCCAGCGAGGCACCGCGCGCCACGTCGATGCGGGTGCCGTTGGCGCCGTAGGCGAGGCTGAACTTCAGGAACGGAGAGAACGCACTGAAGTCGGTGCTGGCGAACTGTCCGTTGACGCCGCCGTCGGCACGGATGAAGTTGAACTGTTCGCCGAGGTAGTAGGTGCCCGGCTCCGGCAGTGCGACCAGGGTGCCGCCGAGGGTGGCGGTGCCGGTCACGCGCAGCTGGTCACTACGCCCGCCCGGCGCGAGCTCGGCCGCATAGATGCCGGTTGCGCCCTGCACGTAGTCGCCGTTGATGGTCAGCGTGCCGATCGAGTTTCCGGGCGCGATGATGCCGTCCACACGGGTGGTGCCCAGCGTACCGACACCCTTCAGCAGGCCGTTGACACCGACCGTGGTGGTGCCGCCAGTCTGCGTGCCGTTGAAGGACACCACGCCACCGTTGACGGTCAGGTTGCTGTCCTTCAGCAGGCCGCTGGCGCTGACCGTGCTTACGCCACCGGTGGTGTTCAGCGCGGTGGAGACCAGGCTGCCGTTGAGCAGGAACTGGCCACCCTGGACCTCGATCGCTGACGTGAGCGTGTTGGCACCGTTCAATTCCAGCGTGCCGTCCTGCAGCATTGCGCCGTTGAAGGTGTTGTTGCCGCTCAGGCGCAGCCAGCCGATGCCGGACTTGGTCAGCTTGCCGGGGCCGCCGATGTCGTTGGTCCAGTCATCCCAGGCGTCGCCTTCCCACACCTTCAGGCCACCGGCCTTCTGGTTCATCACCACGTTGGTGTCCACACGCAGCGAACCGTAGCCTTCGATGGCCTTGCGCAGGTCGACCATGCCCCAGCCGTAGATCTCATCAATGCCCGGATCGCCCAGGTCGCGGGCGGTGGTCAGCAGCACGTCGCGGACCTGTGCGTTGTCCAGATACGGGAAGCGCTCCATCAGCAGGCCAAGAGCGCCCGTGATGTGCGGCGCGGCCATCGACGTGCCGGTCTTGGTGCCATAGACGTAATTGGTGTTCTCGCTATCGATGATCAGCCGCACGTAGGCGGAGGTGTTCTCGATGCGGCCCTGGATATCACCGGAGACGATGGTGCTGAGGATGTCGGTGCCGGGGGCCGAGATGCACCAGTTGGCGGCAACGCCGCAGATGCTGGAACTGCCATCGATCACGTAGTCGGTTTCACCTGCGGCGGCGTTGGGCCGGCGGACATTGGCGACCGCCAGCCAGTACGGTTCCAGTTCGGGCTTCCAGCGCGGCATCGAGGCGGTGATGCCGGCAACCGCGCCGCTGCCGTTGCCGGCCGACCACACCTGGATGAGGGTGGAGCTGGGTGTATCGCCGTTGCTGGCGTAGATGCTGCCGTACACGCCGTAGTCGGCACCGATGCTGGCGTACTGCTGGTCCAGCGCGGCGGCGGTCATGTTGCGGGTGGAAATGCCCCAGCTGTGGTTGATGGCGCGGACACCCTGCGCCTGGATCTGCGCATACATGTCCAGCGTGGCGGCATCATCCGGATCGGTGCGGTACACCGCGCGCGGCCGATAGAAATTGTCGGGGTCCAGGCGCCACTCGTAGTAGGTGTCACCGAACACGCGGGCGGCTGTGAGATCCGCACCAAAGGCCACGCCATGCATGCCGGTGCCATTGCGGTTGGCGCCGATGGTGCCAAGCACATGTGTTCCGTGATCGGCATAGCTGAAGCCATAGGGCTGGCCGGCGGCGATCAGGCGTGCCGCCAGTGAGGCCGGAACGCCGGCGCCGAGTCCGTAGTAGTTGTAGCCGGGCTGTTCGCCGCGGGTCTGCCCGCAGGCACCGGTACCTGCGACGACACCCGGCGTCGCGCAGTCGGCACCGATGGTGATGCTGGAGGTATTGCGTCCTGCAAACTCCGGATGCGCCAGCGCGGAGCCCGAGTCGAACAGCGCAAGGCGTACACCCTTGCCGGTCAGACCGCGTGCATAGGCGTAGTCGGCGCCCATCGCACCCAGGCCCCAATCGGCGTTGAATTCATCGCTGCGCCAGCTGGCCGGATCGCCTGGGTTGCCGAGAACGGCGGTGCTACTGGCGGCAGGTGCAGTGGCCGTGGCTGCAGGCGCCGTGCTGGAAGCGGGCTGCGCCCACGCAGCCTGTAGCTGGCGCTGCTGCTGCCAGGCATCGAGTGATTCGCTGGCCATGGTCGGGAGTGCGGTGACCAGCAACAGCGAGCTGGCGACGGCAAGCGCCAGCGGGCGGTGCGACAGGGAGCGGGACGAACGGCCGTACAGCGGGTGATTCATCGGACAACTTCCTTGATTGACGGACATCAAAGGCCGTTAACCCCGCAGCGCGCCGATCACCCCCAGTGGTGTGAAGAAAATTTAATGAACGAGTTAAGGTTTCGTGACATGGGCATTCACTTCGTCTCCCGGCGGTCCCGCTACCGTGACCCAGCCTGGGCTCACCAGGCGTATCAGGGAGTGATGCAATGCGCGTTTTCAGGAAAGTGATCGCAGGCGCTGTGTTCGCGCTGGCATGTACCGGTTCGGTGGCGGTGGCAGGGCCGGTCGAGCCCTGCGACAAGCCGTGCTGGCGGGCTTACCAGATGTGCCTGGCCAGTGGTGCCGATGCCGGTGAATGCCAGCAGGCGTACAACACCTGCGTGGTCGATCTGTGCATGGGCGTGTGAGTCGCGCCGTTTGAGCGTTGCGTTCCGTGGAGCCCCGTCATCGACGGGGCTCTTCTGTTTCAATCGAGGATGCCGTCAGCGATACGGTAGTCTCGGCATGTCTTCATGGGCAGAGGAGTGCCATGGCCGTCAAACGTGTTGTCGCCAACATTGCCACGGCGGAGCCGCAACGGGCTGCTGCCTTCTACGGCGAGCTGCTCGGCATGCCGGTGGTGATGGACCACGGCTGGATCGTCACTCATGGCGGGCAGGGCAGCGCGCTGGCGCAGGTCAGCTTCGCCAGCGAAGGGGGTTCGGGCACCGCAGTGCCGGACCTGTCGATCGAAGTGGACAATCTGCAGGAGGTGCTGGACCGCCTGCGCGCGGCAGGCGTTGCGCTGGAGTACGGCCCGGTCGACGAACCCTGGGGCGTGCGCCGCTTCTTCGTCCGCGATCCGTTCGGCCGGTTGTTGAACATCCTCGCCCATTCCTGAGCAGCGGCGAGGACTTCAGCGGCGCGTGCCGCCTCGCTTCGGGGCTGGCGACACGCCGACCATGCGCAGGCAATCGTCCACCACCGCGCCGATGAAGGCATCGGCATCCTGCGCTGGTGCGGCGATCAGGTCGTCGGTGGCGCCGTGCACGCCGGCATAGATCAGTGAGGCGGTGACCTGCGGCGCGGGCAGCTGCCAGAGGCCATCGGTGATGCCGGCGTCGAGGATGGCCAACAGTTGCTGCTGGATTGCGTTGCGTTCGGCGTTGCCACGCTGGTGGTGGTGATGGTTGGCGTACACCACATCGTGCAGCGCATGGGTGCGCACGTAGAGCTCGATGTTGGCGCGGATCCAGGCACGCAGGCGCGCCACGCCATCGCTGGCAGGGTACTGCTGCACGGCGCGGTCGACGTCTTGCATGAAACGCTGGGTATAGCGCTGCGCCAGTGCCTGCAGGATCTCGGTGCGTGAGGCGAAATAGGTATAGAAGGTGCCCTTGGCCACGTCGGCCGCAGCAACGATGTCGCTGATGGTGGTGGCGTCCACGCCCTGCGACAGGAACAGCGCCTGCGCGGCATCCATCAGTTCTTCCTGGCGGGTTTCCGCGGGCTTGGTGCGAGGCCTGGCAACAGCTGGGGTCTGCATGGTGGGCAAGGTCCGGGTGCGACGGCCGCCATTCTAGCTGCCCTTCGGCATTGACTGACCGCCAGTCATTGACCGACGGTCAGTCAATGGCTACGATGCGCGGACATCCTCCCCCCGGGATCCGCACATGCAGCGCTTCCAACGTCCGGCCCTGGTGCTGGCCGCCTACCTCGGCACGTTCCTCGCCTCGCTGGACATCAGCATCGTCAACGTCGCACTGCCGACCCTGCAGCAGGCGTTGAATACCGACATGGCCGGCCTGCAGTGGGTGATCAATGCGTATGCGATCGCGTTGTCGGCGCTGATGCTGTCGGCGGGGCCGCTCGGGGACCGTTACGGCCATCGGCGGATGTGGTTGCTCAGCGTCGCCACCTTCACTCTTGGCTCGTTGCTCTGTGCCTGTGCCGGCAATCTTGCGACGCTGGTGGCTGGACGCGCGGTGCAGGGCATCGCGGGCGCGCTGCTGATTCCCAGCGCGATGCCGATTCTCAGTCATGCATTCCCTGATCCGCGCCAGCGCGCGCGGGCGATCGGTGGCTGGTCGGCGTTCAGTGCGTTGGCCCTGGTGCTTGGGCCGTTGCTGGGCGGGGTGCTGGTACAGCGCGCTGGGTGGCCGAGCATCTTCCTGATCAACCTGCCACTGGGCCTGCTGGCGCTCATGCTCGGTGCCTGGGGGATTCCCGAGCGGCGGCATCCAGAGCATGCCGCGCTGGATCCTGCCGGGCAGCTGCTCAGCATGGTCGCGCTGGGTGCGCTGAGTTACGGCCTGATCGCGATCGGCGAGCACGGCCTGCTGGCGCCACTGACCCTGTCGGCCATGGGCATCGCGGGCGCTGGCCTGATCCTGTTCGGCATCGTCGAACGCCGGGTGGCACGCCCACTGCTGCCGTTGGACCTGTTTGCCGATCGCCGTTTCGGCATGCTCAATCTGGCATCGTTCGTGCTGGGCTTCACCGCCTACGCGAGCCTGTTCTTCCTGTCACTGTTCTTCCAGCAGGCGCAGGGGCACAGCGCAGCACTGGCAGGCGCACAGTTGGCACCGCAGTTCCTGTTGATGGGTGTGGTCTCGTTGCTGTTCGGGCGCTTGGTCGTGCGCGTGGGGCTGCAGGCTGCGCTGGTCTCGGGCTATGCGTTGGCCGGCGTGGCGCTCTGTGCGATGGCCGCGTTCGAGCCGCTGACCTCGCGCGGATATGCCAGCGGCTTGCTGATGCTGCTCGGCATTGGAATGGGGCTGGCGGTTCCCGCGACCGGCATGGCGGTCATGGCCAGCGTGCCGGCCGAGCGCGCAGGTATCGCTTCAGCCACCATGAACGCATTGCGCCAGGCCGGCATGAGCCTGGGCATCGCGCTGCTGGGCAGCCTGATGAGCCTGCGTGCCGTGTGGCATTTCGCTGCATCCGCGCAGGCCGCAGGGCAGCCGGGGTTGGCCGCACACGCGCGCGAACTGATCCTGCAGCCTACCCCGCTGCAGGCGGCACCACCACTGCTGGCGTGGTATCGCAGTGCGATGGCCAGCGGCTTCGGCTGGGCCATGGCCGTGGCCGGCGCGCTGACCCTGCTTGCAGCCTTCGGCCTGCATCGGCAGCGCGCACCGGCCTGACGCGCAGCATTCAGCCCTGCTGGCGTTGCCGGCCCTCTGCGGTGCGTTCGATCTCCTGAGGCTGTTGTTGCTGCTGGCGCGCATTGGCGTGGCGAGCGTGTCCACCTTCACGACCGATCGCGGCCATGTGCTGGCGGTTGCGGCTGATCGCCTCGCCGCCCTTGCGGCCAGCGACACGTGCTTCGGCTGGACTGAATTCATGCGCGTTGCCAGAGGCATGTGCGGCACGCCCGCCCTTGGCAGCGATGGCGCGCTGCTTTTCCTGGTCCATTGATGCGAAACCCCGGTTGGAGCTGCGCGGGTTCTGCTCAGTCATGTGAAATCTCCTGCGGTGTGGGCGCCGCCTTCGTAGACGACGGCACCCATGCTTGGCCATCGCACGCTAAGTCCAGGTCGCCATCTTCGCCATGGCTTTCACGCGCCCTGCGCACGGGGCTGAAGACGCAGCCATTCAGGCGGGCGCCGCCTTCGCTGCCGCGATCTCGCTCAACTGCGGCAGCAGGGCCGCAGGAACACAGTGAGGATGGAGTGTTGCGTAGAAGCACACGCGCATCCACCGATGATCATGATGGGGCCACCGCCCCTGTTAATAGGATGCGCAACAACGCCACTCGCCTGGCCACGACAGGGACGTAGAACATGAACAGGATTGGATTGATCGCATTGCTGGCCTGTACCGCCCCCGTCCATGCGGCCAGTCCCCTGTTGTCCGGCAGCTTTGTCCACGTCGGCTATTCGGCTACCGACGAACAACTACCGGCCACGCAGTTGCCGCTGTTCCTGGATGAACTGCAGGACCTGGGCAACGACACCCTCATCCTCGGTCAGGTGCGTGCCACGCGTGCGGGTGTGGGGTGCGCCAGCGGTGTGCAGGATTTCGAATGGATCGCCGGTTTCCCCGGCAAGCTGGGCACCGTCCTCGATGCGGCGGCCGCGCGCGGCATGAAGGTCGTGGTCGGTACCACCTACAGTTCGGGACAGTGCGGCACCTTCTGGCAAGGCCAGAACGCAACGGCCGTGGCGCAGGACGCCGCGCAGTCGCTGGCCCAGCTTGGCCAGCAGTACGGATCGCATCCGGCCTTCGCCGGCTGGTACATCTCCGACGAGCCGGCACAGGTACCGGCTGACCGTGCGCCCTTCTATCGTGCGATCGTGACCGCGCTGAAGGGCAGTACCCCGTCCAGGCCGGTGATGGTCGCCCCCTACCTGGCGTCATCCAGCGTGGATCCGGCAAGTGTCGCGCGTGCGGCGGCGCAGTTCCGCACGGCTACCGGGGTGGATGTGCAGATCTGGCAGGACGGCATCGGCGCCGCCTCGCATGCGCGCTTGTTCCAGTGGGATCGCCCGGGTCATTCCACCGAGGCGTATTACGAGGCGCTGTCGGCGGCGTTGGGTGCCAGCGGCCTGTGGGCCGATATCGAACTGTTCAACCATGGCAGTCCGTTGTTCCTGGAGACCGGCAACGGGTTGTCCGGCGCCTACCGCTCCGCTTCGGTGCAGCGCATCAACCAGCAGTTGTGGAGTGCGCGTTCGGCCGGCAAGCGCGTTGCCTGGCTCAACCAGTACCACATGTCCGAGGTGGTCGGTCCCGGCCAGGGCTATGCCGAATCGCCGCGGATGATGAACACCTATCGCGGGCTGTATGGGCTCGGCGCGTCCTACCTCGTCGATCCGGTGCAGACCGCGTACAGCTACAGCGTGGCACCGGATGCGAACTATCCGGACAGCAGTGGCCACGAGCTGTTCGATCGTCGGGTGGGGGACCCGCGCAATCCGATGGATGCCGGCTGGGTGGGCGTGCACGGCAACGTCAGCATCACCATCGACCTCGGCCAGCGTCGGCGGGTGGACTGGATCGGCCTGCACACGATGACTCGCCCCGGATGGGGCATCGTCACGCCGACGTCGGTGGAGGTGATGTGCACTGAGCCGGGTACTGCAGCAACCAGCATCGGCATGTTGTCAGCGCCGTTCACCCAGGCCGGACTCAGTGGATCGACCGAGGAGGAATACGTGCTGGGCAACGCGGCGCCCCTGGCTGCGCAGTGCCGTACACTGGAGCTGCGGCTGGCCAATGGCAACTGGACCTTCCTCAGCGAGATCGAGATCGCGGCCGAGCAGTAGCGATGTCAGCGTTGGCGTGCGTCGTGCAGCCGCTGTGCGAATGGCCGCTGTTCAAGCGCCTGCAGTGCGTCGCGCAGCACCTGCTCCAGTGACTGCCCGAGATCGGTATCCAGGCTGCGCGCCGCGCGCGCCGTAGCCTGCCACTGTGCCTGCAGCGCCGGCAGGACCTGCAGCGCCTGCGGGCTGAGCTGCAGGATGCGCTCGCGGCTGTCCTCGCCGATGGCGGTATGCAGCCAGCCGTCGTGCACCATCGCTGAAACCGTCTGGCTGAGCGCCGAATGGCTGAGCCCGCAGGCCAGTGCCAGGTCCTTGATGCGGCAGGGGCCCTGCGCCATCAACGTGCGCAGCACCGGGGTGTAGCGCGGCCGGTAGTCCAGCTGCAGGTCGCGATAGGCCTGTTCGACCGCCGGATCGAGCTGATCAAGCAGGGCGCGCAGCAGGGTGCCCAGGGTGGCGTGTTGGAGATCCATGGGCGCGATGATATATAAGCGCTTACATATCATCAACGTGGGGTGCGGTCATGGCGGTTTCGTGGATGCTGGGCGCGGTGCTGGCGGCGTCCTGCCCGGCCCAGGACGCGGTGCTGCAGGCGGCGGCCACGGCGATACAGGCGCACTACCTGGACGTGGCCGAGGGCGCGCGCATTGCCGGGGCCGTGCGCGGCTGGTCCAGCCAGCAGCGCTATGTGGACAGCTGCGCGGACCCGAAGGTCTTCAGTGCGCGCCTGAACCAGGACCTGGACGTGTTCGACGGCCACTTCCATGTGGAACGGGTGGATGCCCGCGCCGGGCAGGACGATTGGCTGATGACCTGGCGCGCGGATGCGCGTGGCAATGCTGCGGGCGTGCGCGAAGTGCGGGTGCTGGAGGGCAACATCGGTTACCTGCGCCTGAGCACCTTCTATCCGCTGGATCTGGCCCGGCCCAAGCTGGCGGCGGCGTTCAGCCTGCTGGCCGACACCGATGGCCTGGTGCTGGACCTGCGCCAGAACGGGGGCGGTGATGATGGCAGCGCGGACCTGCTGGTGCGCACGCTGCTGGAGCCAGGCGTCACCGCAGTGCAGGCGCTTGAGCAGCGTGGCAGGCGTACCCCCGTACTGCTGCCGCCAGCGAGCCTGCCTTTGTACCTGAAGCCGCTGGTGGTGCTGATCGACCGCCGTACCGGTTCGGCCGCCGAGTTCGTGGCGTACTCGCTGCAGGCGCTGGGACGAGCGCAGATCGTCGGCAGTCGCAGCGGCGGCGCCGCGCATATGTTCGATGATCCTGTGCTGCTGCCGGATGGCTATCAGATCAGCATTCCGGACCGGCAGCCGATCAATCTGCGCACCGGCGGCAACTGGGAGAAGCGCGGCGTCATGCCTGATACGCCGGGAGGTGATGATCCGTTGTTCATCGCACGGCAGCTGCTGGCCCCGATGAAGTCGTCAGGATGAACGCATATCTGCAACGCCTTCCTATCGCGGATGCGCGGCTGCATGCCTAGAATCGAAGCATCCCGGTAGTTCCCGGGCGCTTCGAGTGAATGGACTCAATGAAGATTCTGTTGACCGGCAGTTCCGGGCGGATCGGGCGGGCGATCTTCGGCGCGTTGGCGGCGGCCCATGAAGTGGTGGGGCTGGATCGCAGCCCGTTCGCCACGACGCGCATCATTGCCGATGTCACTGATCGTCAGGCGGTCACGCGGGCGGTGCAGGGTGTCGACGCGGTCATCCATACCGCAGCGTTGCATGCCCCGCACGTCGGGCTGGTGCCGGATGCGGTGTTCCAGCAGATCAATGTGGACGCCACCGCGCACCTGCTGCAGGCGGCACGCGAGGCCGGTGCACGGCGCTTCGTGCTGACCAGCACCACCGCCCTCTACGGTCACGCGGTGGTGGCCGGCGGCTGCCGCTGGATCGACGAGGACACCGAGCCTCTGCCGCGCACCATCTACCATCGCACCAAGCTGCAGGCCGAGGCTCTGGCCGAAGCCGCAACCGCGCCCGGTTTCAGTGTGCGCGTGCTGCGCATGGGCCGCTGCTTCCCGGAACCGCCCGAGCGCATGGCGATGTTCCGCCTGCACCGTGGCATCGACGCGCGGGACGTGGCCAGCGCACATGCCGCGCTGCTGCACGATGAGGGCGCTGCCTTCGCCCGCTACATTGCCTGCGCACCGACGCCGTTCCGGCGCGAGGATTGCCTGGAACTGGCGACCCAACCACGCGGGGTGCTGGCCCGCCGCGCCCCGCAGTTGCTGGCCGAGTTCGAGCGCCGTGGCTGGCCGCTGCCGCTGAGCATCGACCGCGTCTACGACAGTGCGCTCATGCGCAGCGAACTCGGCTGGCAGCCGCGCTTCGGTCCGGACGACGTGCTCCAGCAGTACGCCGCTGGCAGCATCGAAGTGCTGCCGCGGGCGGAATGGATCAAGGACCGCGTGGCCGAATAGGGCGGCCGCGGGGCGGGTTCCTGACCCGACCCTGAGCAGGTTCAGGAATGTGCAGGCCGGCCGCCTCAACCTCGTTGGCAGGCGGCCGCTAACCCGGTGCGCTTCCAGTGCCGGGCATGCCCCGGCGGCCGGTGGCCTGCGCGATGGATCGCGCGCCTGCGCGGTGCCCTCGCGGCGCCGGTCGTCCTGAACTGCCTTGCGGACCTTTCCATGCCTCCTTCCCGCTCCGCCGCTGCCCGCCGCCCGGGCAGCATTGCCCACAAGCTGATGCTGGGCACCGCTGTGATCGCACTGCTGTGCTTCGGCCTGACCGCGTTCCTGATCTACCGCCAGGCCAGTGCCAGCCTGATCAACGCCTCGCGCCAGACCCTGTCCAGCGAAGCCACCGCCGAAGCGCGCCAGGTCTCGGCTGACCTGGGCACCGCTTTCGCCAGCAACGATGCCATGGTCGAAACCGTGCTCGCCCAGCGTGCGCGCGGTGACGTGCCCGATCGCGCCAGCCTGGCGGCAGTACTCGGCGAACAGCTGCGTACCCACCCGGAGTGGCTGGGCAAGAGCACCATGTGGGAGGCCGATGCCTTCGACGGCAAGGATGCCGCGTTCGTCAACACTGAAGCGCACGACGCCACCGGTCGCTACATGAGCTACTGGGCCTGGCACGACGGCAAGCCGCAGCAGTCGCAGATGACCGACTACACCGAGACCGCCAGCGGTTCCGGTGACTGGTACATGGTGCCCAGTCGCGACCAGCTGCCCAAAGTCAGCGAGCCCTATGCCTATGACATCGCCGGCCAGCAGGTGCTGATGAGCACGCTGAGCACGCCCATTGTCGAGAATGGCAGGTTCCTCGGCGTGTTCACCGTCGATTTCTCGCTGGCGGCGCTGCAGAAGCACCTGGCCACGTTGAAGCCGATGGGGGCTGGCAGCGTCGAACTGCTGTCGCCGAAGGGCGTGGTGCTGGCCTCGGCCAATGCCGCTGAGATCGGCAAGCCGCGCAGCGACGCGCTGACCCGCAGCATGCTGGCCGACATCGCTGCCGACCGTCCGTTCGAGGCTTTCAGCCCCGATGCGGCCGGCAACGTGCGCGTGTACGTGCCGCTGCGCGTGGGCGACGCCCCGCAGCGCTTCGCGCTGGGCGTGGTGATGCCGCATTCGGTGATCGTCGCAGAGGCACGTCAGTTGCTGTGGCTGACCCTGCTGGTCGGCGTGGTGGCAGCATTGACCCTCAGTGCGGGTGTCTATGTTCTGCTGCGCCGGTTGGCAATCCGTCCGTTGGCCGAAGCGGTGCGCGTGGCCGGTGATGTCGCCGCCGGCAAGCTGGACAGCACCCTGCCGGCACGCAGCAATGACGAAGTGGGGCGCCTGCTGGACGCGATGCAGGGCATGCGCGGCCAGCTGCAGGCGGTGATGGCGGCGCAGGCGGAAATGGCGCGCCGCCACGATGCCGGCGAGCTCAGTTACCGCATGGACGCCGCGGCGTTCCCGGGCGAGTACGGCCGCATGGTGGCCGACAGCAACCAGCTGGTGGCCTCCAGCAACGCGGTCACCCAGCGCCTGGTTGAAGTGATGCAGCGCTACGCCGTTGGCGACCTCAGTCAGGACATGGAAGCGCTGCCGGGCGAGAAGGCGGTGTTCACCGCCGCGATGGCCACCACCAAGCGGAACCTGGCCGCGATCAATGAACAGATCCAGCAGCTGGCTGCTGCGGCCGCTGCCGGTGACTTCGCGGTGCGTGGCGATGCCCTGTGCTTCGACCACGACTTCCGCCGCATGGTGGAAACCCTCAATACCATGATGCAGGTGAGCGACCACAATCTGGCCGAGCTGTCGACACTGCTGCGCGCGATCGCCGCAGGCGACCTCAGCGCGCGCATGCAGGGCGACTTCCACGGCGTGTTCGCGGTGATGCGCGACGATGCCAACAGCACCGTGCAGCAGCTGACCCGGATCGTCGGCCAGATCCAGCAGTCGGCGGCCAGCATCCGCCTGGCCGCCGGTGAAATTGCCGCGGGCAACAGCGACCTGTCGCGGCGTACCGAGCAGCAGGCCGCCAACCTGGAAGAAACGGCGGCCTCGATGGAGGAATTGACCTCCACCGTGCGCCAGAACGCCGACCACGCGCTGCAGGCCAATACCCTGGCCGGTTCCGCGGCCGGCGTTGCCAGCGAAGGCGGGCAGGTGGTCAGCCAGGTGGTGCAGACGATGGAGCAGATCGAAGCCTCCTCGCAGCGCATTGCCGAGATCATTTCGGTGATCGATGGGATCGCCTTCCAGACCAACATCCTGGCGCTGAATGCGGCGGTGGAAGCGGCGCGTGCCGGCGAGCAGGGCCGTGGCTTCGCCGTGGTCGCCAGCGAAGTGCGTGCGCTGGCACAGCGATCGGCGGGTGCGGCCAAGGAGATCAAGGAGCTGATCGACGCCTCGGTGGCGCAGGTCGGTGCCGGTGCGCAGCTGGTGCACGGCGCGGGCCGCACCATGCAGGAAATCGTCGGCCAGGTCGGCCGGGTCAACGAGATCATGGCCGAGATCTCGGCGGCGTCGCGCGAGCAGTCGGCGGGCATCGAGCAGGTCAACCAGACCGTGGTGCAGATGGACGAGACCACCCAGCAGAACGCCGCGCTGGTGGAAGAAGCCAGCGCCGCCGCGCGGGCGATGGAAGAACAGGCCGAGCAGCTGGCGGTGGCGGTCTCGCGTTTCCGCCTGCAGGCCGAGCCGGTCGCCGTGGCACGCCACGCGGCCTGAGTTCCGGCATGCGCAAAAGAAGACGCCCGGCCAAAGCCGGGCGTCGTCGTTTCTGCTCGCCGGCGTGCCGGAATCAGGTCCGGCAGCTGCAATGGCTCAGAACATCCCTTCGAAGGGGTTCCAGCTGGCCCTGCCCTTCACCTGTTCCAGGTAGTAGCTGTAGTTGGTGCTGGAGGCGACCAGGAAGTTCATGGCGATGAACAGCGCACGGGCGACGATGTCCGGCAGGAACAGGGTGACGAGGGTCAGCACGATGTTGATGCCGAGCACGACCAGCGCCTTGCGCCACATGCCCAGGATGAGCAGGTAGATGAAGCCGAAGAAGAAGGCGAAGAAATTGATGTTGACCTTCAGCCGGTCGCCGAAGGACAACGCCTTCCAAGCCTGCTTGAAACCCGGCTCCTTGGGCGCGCCGTGCTGCTGGAAGAAGTTGAAGCGGAACTGCCACTTCGGGCTGAAGCGGGAGAGGTCGACTGTGTTCATTGACGTATACGTCCTTGTAGGAAAACGGTTCCATGATAGATGTCGCGAATTCAGGAAACTACCCTCCGGCGTCAAAAATGTGACGTTCTTTGCCGTGTGAAGCTGCGGCTGTGCGCCGCACCGTCACCCATCCGCCTTGTTTTTAGGATAGGGTGCGCAGTTCCGCTGCCGCCCCAGCTGAATCCGTGCGGCGGCGGGATGTCCATGGAGGTTGCATGACCACACCTGCTACACCGGAAAACGCACCGGGACCGGTGCTCCTGCCGACACCTGAAGTGGTGCAGGCACAACAACTGCTCGCACGCCAGCAACTGGCGGTGGCAATGGACCGTGCGCGCACGGCTGCCACGCAGGATGCGGCCCAGGCCGCCCTGGAAAGCGAGTGATCCGCAACACCGCCGATCGCGCTGGCCTGTCGCCAGCGCGATCGCGGCGCGCGCCGCCGGTCAGAACCGCGCGGTCATGCTCAGGAAATAGCTGCGTCCGGCCACGAAGTAGTCGGTGGAGCCTTCGGCATACAGCTTCTTGTCGGCCAGGTTGCTGACGCCGCCGCGCAGGGTCAGCACCTCGTTGACGTTCCACGCTGCGGTCAGGTCATACAGGGTGTAGGCCTTGAGGAAGGTCGTCGCCGTGCCGGTCTGCTTGCCGGTGTACTGCGCCGACAGGCTGCTGGAGAACACCGTACCGGGCGTCCAGTCCAGCGACGAGTAGCCGGAGAATTCCGGTGTATCGATCAGGTTCCTGCCGGTGGTCAGGTTCTTGGCCTCCTTCATCCAGGTGGCCGAGGTACGCCAGCGCCAGTGCTCACCGAAGCGGAAGTTGAGGTTGCCTTCCATGCCGCTGGTGCGCGCCCGCTGCACGTTGCTCATGCGCGTCCACCAGATGCCGTTGAACTGGCCCAGTGGGGCGTACTCGATCTTGTTCCTGAAGTCGGTATGGAAGTAGGTCAGGCCGGCATCCACCAGATCGTTGTCGAAGCTGATGCCGATCTCACGGTTGGTGCTGGTTTCCGGATCCAGGTCCGGGTTGCCGGCCATGTAGCAGCCGCCACGGGTATAGCCCAGCGGAATCAGCGAGGTGCAGCCACGACCACCGGACTGGGTGGCGGCGGTGGCCGAATTCTCGGTCAGGCTGGGCGCGCGGAAGCCTTTGGAAACGCCGCCTCGGATCGTCCACTGCTCGGCCGGATGCCAGACCAGGTAGGCACGCGGGCTGACGTGGCTGCCGAACTTCTCATGGTGGTCCAGGCGTGCGCCCAGGGTCAGCGCCAGGGTGCGGTGCAGCTTCAGTTCGTCCTCGACGAACAGCGCCCAGGTGTCCACTTCCAGGTTGGAGCCGCTGACGGCATTGCCGGCATAGTCGATCGGCGCACGGCCGATGGTATCGGTGTTGGTCAGTTCCTGGCGCTTCCACTGGCCGCCCACGGCAAACTGGTGTTCAACCCCCAGGGTGAACGGCGTGGTCAGGCTGCCTTCGATGATCGTATCGGTGGCCTCGGAGCGGCCGGTGGCACCGATGTCGTTCTTGTACTCGGTCCAGTAGGCGCTGAGCTTCGAGTTGCCGAAGCTCCACTTGCCATCGTGATTGAGGGCCAGCGAGCTGCGCTTGAGTTCACTGGCGCCCCAGGCGCCTTCGTCCTGTTTTTCCAACGAGGCATCGATGAAGGCCTGCTGCACGCCATGACCAGCTTCCAGCGACAGCTCCTGGGCGTCGCTGAGCTTCCATTGCAGCAAGGCGTCAACATTGCGGTCCTTCTCGCCGGCGTAGGCATTGCCGTAGACGCCGCCGTTGGACCGGTCCGAGTCGCGGCGCATGCTGTTGGCGCCGATACGCAGGCCGAAGCGTTCACCAAGCGGGCCGGAGAACGTCGCGCCGATCTGCTGGGTATCGCCGCGCTTGCCATCGCCCGGGCGGGTATAGCTGTGGGTGGCGCTGCCATTCCAGTCATCGCCGATGCGCTTGGTGATGATGTTGATCACGCCGCCCATGGCGTCGGAGCCGTACAGCGACGACATCGGTCCGCGTACCACCTCGATGCGTTCGATCTGGTCGGGCGAGATCCAGTTCAGATCCTGGCGGCCGAGGTCGGGGCGGTAATTGGTCGAGGCCGAGCTGCCCATGCGCTTGCCGTCCACCAGCACCAGCGTGTAGTTGGAGGGCATGCCGCGCAGCTTGATCTTGGACTGCTCGCCCGCCGCGCTGAGGCCGCCGGTTACGCCCGGCACGCGGCTGAGCAGGGTGGCCAGGTCGTGCACCGGCTGGCGCTCGATGTCCTCGCGGCTGATCACGCTGATGCTGGCCGGGGCATCCTTGATCCATTGCTGGTTGCCCGAGGCGGTGACCACCACGGTATCCAGGTCCTTGGTGGAGGCATCTGCGCTGGCTTCGGCGGCGGCCAGGCCGGGCAGGGCCAGCAGGCAGGCGGTGGCCAGGGCGGTGGCCAGGTGGGTGCGCGGCAGGCGCGGGGAACGGGAACGGGACGGCAGGGACATGACGGCTTCCATCGGAGAGAGTAGGGACCCGGTGGAAACGGCAGGCGCAGGCGGACCGCAGGCAGCCCCTTCCATGGGTCGTCGGCGCGCGGTGTGGACCGGCGCAGCTGGGTGGGTCTCAGCCGTGCGGAAGACGGCAACCTGCCTGGTTAATGAAATGATAACCGTTCGCGTTTGTTGCGATCCAGTACCCCCGGTGACAAAGCGACAACCTGCCGCACCGTCACGGCACGCCTGCTGTTTGCTGAATGGGGATAAATGCGGGCGTAGACCTTCGCACGCGGCTTACATCCGGCGCCCTAGACTGAGCCGCATTTTCGATTCCGCCCCGTTGGAGATCGTGTGGGTTCCGGTAGTGACAGACATCGACTGTGCGGCCAAGCGCCGGCACAGCCAGGACAAGTGCGGGCGCCGGGAAGGCGCGCCGGGAACCTTCGTGCATGCAGCCCGGCCGGGACGGCCGGCCATGCCGACCGTGGGGAGTAAGCGGTGATGGGGGGTCAAACCATCCACGCGGAAGCGGATGCACCCCGGCTCGACGCCGGCTGGGCGCTGCTGCCGGCCGAGTCGCCGCTGCAGATGCCCGAGCAGACCCTGCGCGAAGGCGAGCTCAAGGTCCGCCGCCACCGCACCTCGCCGCGCCTGATCGGCCTGCGCCGGCTGTATATCTTCGGTGGCACCCTGGGCATGACCGCCATCGCCACCCGCATGATGTGGCGAGTGCTGTCGGCCAATGGCATCAGCGTGCTCGAAGCGTGCCTGCTGGTGCTGTTCGTCGGCCTGTTCGCCTGGATCGCACTGTCCTTCGCCAGTGCCCTGGCCGGCTTCCTGACCGCCGTGTTCGATCGTGGCTACCGCCTCGGCATCGATCCGGACAAACCGCTGCCGACCGTGCACAGCCGCACCGCGCTGCTGATGCCGACCTACAACGAAGACCCGCGGCGCCTGCTGGCGGGCCTGCAGGCCATCTACGAATCAGTGGCCGCCACCGGCCAGCTGGAGCGCTTCGACTTCTTCGTGCTCAGCGACACCCGCCGCGAGGACATCGCACGCGCCGAGGAACAGGTGTTCGCCGAGCTGCGCGAGCGTGTGCCGGATGGCCGAACGCGCCTGTTCTACCGTCGCCGCGGCGACAACAGCGGACGCAAGGCAGGCAACATCGCCGACTGGGTCCGCCGCTTCGGCGGTGCCTACCCGCAGATGCTGATCCTCGATGCCGACAGCCTGATGACCGGCGACAGCATCGTACGCCTGGTGGCTGGCATGGAGCACAACGCCGATGTCGGTCTGATCCAGACCCTGCCGTCGGTGATCGGCGGCCGCACCCTGTTCGCCCGCATGCAGCAGTTCGGTGGCCGCGTGTACGGCCCGGTGATCGCGCGCGGCGTGGCCTGGTGGCATGGTGCCGAGAGCAATTACTGGGGCCACAACGCGATCATCCGCACCCGCGCTTTCGCCGACCACGCCGGCCTGCCGGCGCTGCCGGGACGCAAGCCCTTCGGCGGCCACGTGCTCAGCCATGATTTCGTTGAGGCAGCGCTGATGCGCCGTGGTGGCTGGGCTGCGCACATGGTGCCGTACCTGGGCGGCAGCTACGAGGAAGGCCCGCCGACCCTTACCGACCTGCTGGTGCGCGACCGCCGCTGGTGCCAGGGCAACCTGCAGCACGGCAAGGTGGTCGGCAGCCGCGGGCTGCACTGGATCAGCCGCACGCACATGCTGATCGGCATCGGCCACTATTTCACCGCGCCGATGTGGGCGATGCTGATGCTGATCGGCATCGCCATCCCGCTGTTCCAGGAGGGCATCGATTTCAACGCCCTGCTGCACCTGTCGCCCAGCGTGTACTGGCGCGCCCAGGACGAAGAGCAGGTGGTGCGCCTGTTCGCGGCCACCATGGCGGTGCTGCTGTTGCCCAAGGTGCTGGGCTACCTGGCGATGCTGCTGGACCCGGTCGACCGCCGTGGCTGTGGCGGTGCGATCCGCGCCTTCGTGTCGATGCTGGTGGAAACGGTGCTGGCCGCACTGATGGCGCCGGTGGTGATGTACGTGCAGTCGCGCGGCGTCGCCGAGGTGCTGTCCGGGCGCGACTCGGGCTGGGACGCGCAGCAGCGTGACGATGGCGGCATCTCGTGGCTGGCGCTGATCCGCGGCTATGGCGGCCTGGGTGTCTTCGGTGCCTTCATGGGCGTGCTGGCCTGGGCGGTTTCGCCGTCGCTGGCCGCGTGGATGGCACCGGTGGTGATCGGCATGGTGCTGGCGGTGCCGGTGGTGGCGCTGACCTCTTCACGCGGCCCGGGTGCCTTCCTGCATCGCCTTGGCCTGCTCGATATTCCCGAAGAGAACATTCCGCCACCGGTGCTTGTGCGTGCGGCACAACTGCGCCGGGAAGCGGCCGAGCAGCCGCCGCTGTACTGATCCCCCTGCGCCAGCGGCATAATGCGGCTCGAACTTGAAGGAGCCGCATCATGCTGCAAACGGTGGAACAGGAAACCGGCGCCTCGCCGCAATGGTCGGTGATCTGGCTGCACGGCCTCGGGGCCGATGGCCATGACTTCGCGCCGATCGTGCCGGAACTGGTGCGCCCGCACTGGCCGGCCCTGCGCTTCGTGTTCCCGCATGCGCCGGTGCGGCCGATCACGATCAACAACGGTGTGCCGATGCGCGGCTGGTACGACATCGTCGGCATGGATTTCCGTTCGCGCGCCGACATGGTGGGCGTGCAGGAATCGGTGGTGCAGCTGGACGCGCTGATCGCGCGCGAGATCGAGCGCGGCATCGCGCCCGGGAAGATCTTCCTGGCAGGCTTTTCGCAGGGGGGCGCGATCATTCTTACCGCCGCGCTGTCGCGCACCGCGCCGCTGGCCGGCCTGATCGCGCTGTCCACCTACCTGCCCGAAGCTGAAAGCGCCAAGCGCATTGAGGGGGCCGTGCAGGTGCCGGTGTTCATGGCCCATGGCAGCAGCGATCCGGTGATTCCGCAGGCGGTGGCCGTACACAGCGCACAGGCTCTGCAGGCGCTGGGCCTGGAAGTGGAATGGCACAGCTACCCGATGGCCCACCAGGTTTGCGCCGAAGAGATCCAGGCGCTGGGTGACTGGTTGCAGGAACGGCTGGGCGCTGCCTGAGCCATGGCCCCGGCCAGCACACCGCCGTGGATGCCGGAACTGTGCCGCCTGCCGCGGCTGGCGGCGATGCTCGGCCTGGCCGAGCTGGTGGTGGTGGTGCTGGCGCTTGCGCCCGACGGTAGCCGTCACTGGACCTTCGGCGAACTGCTGTCGGCCAGTGGCTTCGCGTTGTGGCTGGCGCTGGCGGTGACCGCCAGCCTGTGCCTGCTGCGGCAGACGCTGTCGAGGCTGCCGCAGCTGCTGGGGGCCGTCGCGGCGATCACGCTGGCGACCCTGATCGCGGTGATCTGCGCCGGCATCGTGCATGCGCTGTACGCGGTGCTGGGGGACAACTTTGCCCGGGGAATCAGCTTCTGGCGCTTTACCCTGGGCAGCGCGGCCACCACTGCGCTGATCACCGCGCTGGCCCTGCGCTATTTCTACGTGAGTGACCGCTGGGCCGCACAGGTGCAGGCCAATGCCCGGGCGCAGGCCGACGCCCTGCAGGCGCGGATCCGCCCGCATTTCCTGTTCAACAGCATGAACCTGATCGCCAGCCTGCTGCATCGCGACCCGGCGGTGGCCGAACGTGCGGTGCTCGATCTGTCCGATCTGTTCCGTGCAGCCCTTGGGGCAGGCGAGGGTGATTCCACCCTGCGTGACGAATGCGAGCTGGCCGAGCGCTATCTGTCGATCGAATCCCTGCGCCTTGGAGAACGCCTGCAGGTGCGCTGGCAACGCGATGAACCGCTGCCGTGGGACCTGCCATTGCCGAGGCTGGTACTGCAGCCACTGGTGGAAAACGCGGTGCTGCACGGCATCTCGCGCTTGCCCGAAGGCGGCACCATCGAGCTGCAGGTGCTGCGTGCGGGCAACGAGCTGCAGATCCGCGTGCGCAATCCCGCGCCCGATCCACAGGCCCCGGGATTGGCGCTGGCACGTGGTGCCGGCCATGCCCAGCACAGCATCGGCCATCGGCTGGCCTGGCGCTTCGGCAGCGCCGCGCGGATGACGGCTGGCTGGAGCGAGGGCTACTATGCCTGCCAGGTGACAGTGCCGATCCAGTGAGGGGATGATCGTGAGGGTAGTCATCGCTGATGACGAACCGCTGGCACGTGAGCGCCTGCGCAGCCTGCTGGCCGCGCAGGACGGCGTGGATGTGGTGGCCGAGGCCGGCAACGGCGAGCAGGCCCTGCACGCGTGCGCGGAGCTGCAACCGGACCTGGTCCTGTTGGATATCGCGATGCCCGGGCTGGACGGCCTGGAAGCCGCCCGCCATCTGGCCAGCTTCGAGCCGCGGCCGGCCGTGGTGTTCTGCACCGCCTACGATGCGCATGCGCTGTCGGCGTTCGAGGCCGCAGCGATCGATTACCTGATGAAGCCGGTACGCGCAGAGCGGCTGGCGGCGGCGATCGCACGCGCGCGCACGTTCCTGGCCGGCCGCGACGGCCAGCCGCAGGATCACAGCGGGCAGCAGGCACGCAGCGTGCTGTGCGCACGCCTGCGCGGCAGCCTGCGGTTGATTCCGCTGGACGATATCCACTACCTGCAGGCCGAGGAAAAGTACGTGGTGGTGCACCACGCACGCGGCGAGGACCTGATCGAGGAATCATTGAAGTCGCTGGAGGAAGAGTTCGCCAGCCGTTTCATCCGCATCCATCGCAACTGCCTGGTGGCGCGTCACGAGCTGGTGGAACTGCGCCGCGGCTCGGGCGGGCAGGTGCAGGCGGTGCTGCGGCATGGCAAGCAGCCGCTGGAAGTCAGCCGCCGCTGCGTGGCGACGCTGAAGCAGGAACTGCGGCATCTGTGAGTGTTCCGCGCGGCCTGCGGCCGCGACTGCTTACGAGCAACGTCCGAAGCAA